>JBGVLG010000032.1:0-46489 GCA_045124155.1 Anaeroplasma sp. | reverse complement strand
ATTGATTTATTAAAGGATCAATATGAATGAATTAATATGGGTGGTACCTTAAGATTAGGTTTATATGATTGTAATTTAAAAGAAGGTAGTAAAACTGCTTCAGCATATGGTAAGAGCTTTATACGTGAGCGTCATAGACATAGATATGAATTTAATAATTCATATGATGAGGTTTTTTCAAAGGATTTATTTGTTTCAGGTAGAAACCCACAACAAAATCTTGTTGAGATTGTCGAATTAAAAAACCATCCTTGGTTTGTTGCTTGTCAATTTCATCCTGAATTCTTATCACGTCCACAGCGTCCTCATCCATTATTTAGAGACTTTGTTGGAGCTTCTATAAAGAATATAAAATAATTAATAATAGACAACCAGTTCATTTTGGTTGTTTTTTTATATAAAAAAGATTTTTATATTTTGAAGACATAAAATAATAAAATAATTTCTTATTTACATTGTTTTTACAATTGTTTACATAAATATGAAAGAATTAATAATAAATAATTTATATAATTTTAATGAAAAATATAAGAAAAAGGAAAATAAGATATGAAATTAAAGAGAATATTATTATCAACAATAATGGCTTCATCCTTATTATTTTCAGTAGGAGCTCTTACAAGCTGTAATGAAAATAAAAGCTTGGATAATTCTATTGTAGATTTATCAGTTAATGAGGCAGGGGATGTTATAGCAGTTTACTCTGATGGCACTCAAAAATCTATTGGGAATGTGAATGGTAAGCCAGGAACAGATGGCACTGATGGAAAAGATGGTGTCAATGGAAAAGACGGTGCTGATGGAAAAGATGGAGTTTCTATAGAGAATGCATATGTTAATGACAATGGAGAATTAATAGTTAAGCTATCAAATGGAACTGAAATAAATGGTGGAGTAGTAGCTTCTCCAAGTAAATTGTATTTAAATAAGTCTGCTGAATTTAATACAGGCTTTACCTCAGAAGAGGGTGGAGTTGCTGAGATTGTTAAATATAATAAGGATAATTCTAAGGTTTATTTAGTTAATGGATTAACAAAAACCTTAGATATTGTAAGCCTAACAATTAATTCAAAGAATAGTTTAAAAAGAGAATTAGAAACTGTATTTGATGAAAATACAGATAGAATTGATTTTAATAAAATTGTTGAGGAGAATAGCTCAAGCTTTGAAGAGGGCTTTAAAGTTGGAGATATAACTAGTGTTACTGTAAATACTGATAATAAATATGTAGCAGTTGCATTACAGCATAGTGAATATGATAAGAATGGTTCAGTAGTATTGCTTGATTATGATGGTGGCTTTATTACTGCCTATAAATGTGGTATTCAACCAGATATGATTACTTATACTGGTAAGCTTCTATTAACAGCTGATGAAGGCGAACCAAGAAAAGGATATGTAGATGCTTCAGATCCAAAGGGAAGCGTTACTGTAATAGATTTATCTAATGGTATTAATAATGGAGTTAGTAAAATAGTAGATTTTACTTCATTCGATGAAAAAAGAGAAGAATTAGTAAATAATGGTGTATTAATAAAAAAAGAGTCAAATCCATCATTAGATTTTGAGCCTGAATATATTACAACTGACAATAAATATGCATATGTTTCTTTACAAGAAGCAAATGCCATTGCTAAGCTCAACTTAGAAACAAAGGAATTTGAATCTGTATCAGCATTAGGCTTTAAGAATCATAACGAAAAAGGAAATGGCTTAGATTTATTAGCAGATGATAAAATAGTTATTGAAAATCAAAATGTTTATGGCGTATATATGCCTGATGGAATTGATGCCTTTACAATGAATGGGGAAACCTATATTGCTACGGCTAATGAAGGTGACGCAAGAGAATGGGCAGAGTATAGTGGTGTCGGTAAAACTACTATAAATGGAACTAAGGTAGAAACACTTGATAATTCTAAATGGGATGGACTAGATGCAACTAAAACTTATATTTTGGGTGGAAGATCATTTTCAATTTTTAAGGCATCAGATATGTCATTAGTATATGATAGTAATGAGCAAATTGAAAAGAATATTGCATTATCAGAATATTCAGATTATTTTAATTGTAGTAATAGTGATTTGAAGCTAGATTCTAGAAGTAAAAAGAAGGGCCCCGAACCTGAAACTATTATTGTTAGAGAAATTAATAATAAGTATTATGCTTTCGTTGGACTTGAAAGAATTAGTGGAGTTATGACTTTTGATATTACTGATTTTTTAAATGGAAATGTTAAATATAATGGTTTCACTTCATCAAGAGATTATTCTGTTGAATTAGGTGGTGATGTTGCACCAGAAGGATTAGATTTTATTTCAAGTGAATTAAGCCCTAATGAAAAAAATATCTTAATTGTAGCAAATGAAAATAGTGGTACAATTTCATTTTACAATATTGAGGATTCTAATAAAGAATATAATATTCATCAATCATATACAAAAAAAGAAGCTTCAGTTTCTGATCATTTATTAATATATTCAGCTTATGGAAGTGGTGGTAATATTGATGGAGCTGTATCTCATAATTATATTGCAATAAAAAATCCTACTTCTTTAGATATTGATTTATCAAATTATAGGTTAGAATATACTCAAAACGGTACTATAACAACAGCATGGCAGTCTTTATCATTAACAGGCACAATTAAAGCTGGTGAGGTTTTTATTGTAAGAGGTTCCTCTGCAAATACTACATCAGCTGCATTCAATATTACTTCATATGATATGGAATGGTCTGACTTATCTATTAGTAATAAAACATTCTCTATTAGGTTAATTAATAATGATACTATAGTAGATGCTTTAGGAGTTGATAGTGATGGATTAAATACAGAAAGCTATGAAGGTAGTCCTGTTATAGATTTAAGTAAACAAAAAATTTTAATTAGAAAAAACGATAATGATAATGATAATAATTATTTGGATTATGAGATTATCTCTTTTAAGGATTTAACTCCAACATCAGAAATAGTTATACAATATTTAGAAAAGCTAGGTTTATAATTTTATATTAAGTAAATGAGCACATTGTAATAATATGTGCTCATTTACATTTTGTTTACATTGTTTTTACTTTTGGCTGCAAGATTAAAAAAATAAATGAATATATAATCATATTGAGGTGAGGGTATATGTATGGAATTATTGATTTAGGTTCAAATACAATACATTTAAAAATTTATAAGAAGGACAGAAAAAAATTAGTTGAACTAGTAGATAAAAAAGAATTTGCTAAACTTGCAAGCTATGTAGAAAATAATGAATTAAGTGAAGTTGGAATAGAAATATGCATTATTATCTTAAAACAATTTAAAGAAACCTTAAAGCTTTTTGGAGTAAAGGATTATTATGTTTTAGCTACAGCTTCATTAAGAAATGTAAATAATAAGGATAGTATTATTGAAAGAATAAAAAAAGAAGTTGATTTAGATGTAATAGTACTTTCAGGTGAAGAAGAATGCTTATATGATTATTATGGCGTAAAATTATCTGAAGAAATAAATAATGGTATGATTATAGATATTGGTGGAGGTAGTACTGAGGTTGTCTTTATAAAGGATGATGGGGATATTAATAAATATAGTATACCATTTGGTTCTATTAGCTCTGTTTCAGGTAAAAGAGAACATATTATTAATTCGAATCAAATGAAGGATATTAAAAAAACAATTAAAAGAGAGCTTTCAAATTTTGCTACTATAGATTTCTCATTAGAAAGAATAATTGGAGTTGGTGGTACCTTAAGAGCCTTAAGAAAGGTTCTTAAAAAAGATAATAATGTAATTGAATTACATGAAATAGATTCATTAATTAAATTAGGTAAAAATAGTAAAAAAGAATATCAAAATCTTTTATTAAGCATTATTCCTGAAAGAATATTTACATTTACTCCAGGAATAATTATTGTAAAAACTATTATGAAATATTATAATGTCGATACTATTTCTATAAGTGATTATGGAATAAGAGAGGGATATTTAGATTTTGTTTTAAGAAATAAGGTGAGTGAATGAGTGCATATACTCAAAATAGAGAATTATCATGGCTTAAATTCAATGAAAGAGTATTAGATGAAGCAGCAAATGAAAATATACCTCTTTTAGAGCGTTTAAAATTTATAGAAATATTTACATCTAATTTAGATGAATTTTTTATGGTTAGAGTTGGAAGTCTTTATAACTTAAATGATATAGATCCTAATCAGATAGATTCTAAATCAGATTTAACCCCTAAAGAACAAATAGCTTCTATATTAATGCTTGTAAAAAATCTTATAAAAAAGAAAAAAAGAATTTATGCTAATCTCATTAATGAGTGTAATAATAATGGTATTAATATAAAAAAATTTATTGAATTAGATGATGAAGAAAAAAAAGAAACTAAGGAATATTTAAAAAATGAAATATTACCATTTTTATCACCTAGTATAATAGATAGCTCTCATCCATTTCCATTGTTAGAAAATAAAATATCTTATGTTATAGCTGAATTAAAGAAAAAGGATTTATCCTATATTGGTATACTTGAAATACCTTTAAAGCTTAATACATATTATAAAACCTCTAAAGGAAATATTATTTTTTTTGAAGATTTTATAATTGAATTTACTGATCTTATTTTTAAACATTTTAAGGTTATTTCAAAGAATATTATTTGTGTAACAAGAAATGCAGATATTGCTTTAGATGAAATGACTAATGAAGAAGAAATTGATTTGAAGCATGCAATGATGACTTTAATTAAAAAAAGAAATAAATTAAAGCCAGTTAGACTTGAAGCAAAATATCCATTAACAAAGGATTTATCTATTTATCTATTAAAAAAATTAGACTTAACAGAAAAAAGTATTTCTATTTGTGATAGTCCCATGCAAATGAAAATGATATATGATATGTTTTCTTTATATCCTTCAAAATATTTTTATCCTAAATTTATGAAAAAAGAAAATGAATATATCAATTGTAATAATAAAATTATTCCACAAATATTAAATAAGGATGCATTGCTATTTTATCCTTTTGAATCAATGGATTTATTTTTAAAATTAATAAAGGAAGCAGCATTAGATAAAAATACTATTAGTATTTCTATTACTATATATAGATTGAGTAATAAATCAAAGCTAGTAGATTATTTAATAATGGCTGCAGAAAATGGAATATCTGTAACATGCTTAGTAGAGCTTAGAGCACGCTTTGATGAAAAAAATAATATAGATTTTGCTCAAAGGCTTGAAGATTCTGGATGTAGAGTTATTTTTGGATTTGAGCAATTCAAGGTTCATTCTAAAATTTGTTTAATTAAAAGAAAAAATAAATCTAGTTTCTCATATATAACTCAAATAGGAACTGGAAATTATAATGAAAAAACTGTAAATTTATATACTGATTATTCTTATATAACAGCTAATAATAATATTGGAGAGGATGCAGCATTATTTTTTCAAAATATGCTTTTAGGTAATCTAGAGGATAGCTATAAATATCTTTTGGTATCTCCAAATGGATTAAAAAATAAAATAATTAGTATGATCGAAGAGGAAGCAAATAAAGGAGAAAATGGATATATTTTCTTAAAAATGAATTCAATAACAGATATAGATATAATTAATCATTTACAATTAGCATCTAGTAAAGGCTGTAAAATTAAAATGATAGTTAGAGGTATCTGCTGTATTATTCCTAATGTATTAGGATATACTGAAAATATAGAAATTCATAGTATTGTAGGTAGATTTTTAGAGCATTCAAGAATTTATCAATTTTCAAATGGTGAAGATGCTAAAATATATATTTCATCTGCTGATTTTATGACTAGAAATACAACAAGAAGAGTAGAGGTTGCAGTACCTATTTTAGATAAGCAAATTAAAAATAATATATCGAAGCAAATTGATATTATGCTAAAAGATAATATTAATGGTAGAATAATGGACTCAAATGGAGAATATTTTTCATTTGAAAATGAACCTAAAATAGATTCACATCAATTATTTATTGATTATTCTAATAATCCAAAAGAAATAAAACCAGCAAAAAGCTTATTAAAAACTGATTTTGTTAATAAATTAAAGGAATATAAAATACCATATAATATACATTTTTCATGTAATGTATTAGGACAAAAGAGAAGCTTTGATTTATATACAAAAGGTTATTGTATTTATTTTATAGAAAAAAATATTGAATTAACTTCAAGACAAATTGAAAAATGGTTTTTTTTAAGTAATCAAATAAAATTAGAAAAGAATAAATTAATTATTATTTTTAATTTTGAAAAAGATACTAAAATAATTAATCAATTGAATAGAATAGGAGTTTCCTGTTTATTTATTGATACAATTGATGATTTTATAAATAAATTAAAAGATTAAGGATACTAATTTATATGGATAAAATAACAATAAGAAATGATAGATTTGAAATTAATAGCGATTTAGCAAAAATGCTAAAAGGTGGCGTAATTATGGATGTTACAACTCCTGAACAAGCTAGAATTGCTGAAGAAGCAGGAGCTTGTGCTGTTATGGCATTAGAAAGAATTCCTGCTGATATTAGGGCAGTAGGTGGAGTAGCTAGAATGAGCGATCCTAAATTAATTAAAGAAATACAATCTGCTGTTTCTATACCAGTTATGGCTAAATGTAGAATTGGACATTTTGTAGAGGCTCAAATTCTTGAAGCCTTAGATATAGATTATATTGATGAAAGTGAAGTTTTATCATTAGCAGATGATAAATATCATATCAATAAAAATGATTTTAAGGTTCCATTTGTTTGTGGAGCAAGAGATTTAGGTGAAGCATTACGTAGGATTAATGAAGGTGCTTCAATGATTAGGACTAAGGGTGAGGCTGGAACCGGTGATGTTATTCAAGCAGTACGTCATATGCGTCAAATTCAATCAGAAATTAGAGTGATTGCTTCAAAAAGCATGGATGAATTATACGATTTAGCTAGAGAATTAAGAGTTCCATATGAACTAGTTTTATATGTTCATAATAATGCTAAATTACCTGTTGTGAATTTTGCCGCTGGTGGAATTGCAACACCAGCTGATGCAGCATTAATGATGCAATTAGGAGCAGAAGGAGTGTTTGTAGGATCAGGTATTTTTAAGTCAGGAGATCCTAAAAAAAGAGCAAAAGCTATCGTTAAAGCTGTAGCTAATTATAATGATCCTAAAATATTAGCAGAAATATCTGAGGATTTAGGTGAGGCTATGGTTGGAATTAATGAAAATGAAGTTGAAATATTAATGTCAGAAAGAGGAAAATAATGGTAATAGCTGTTTTAGCTTTACAAGGGGCTTTTCTTGAACATGAAATTCTTTTAAAGAAATTAGGAATTGAATATATTGAAATTAGAAAAAAAGCAGATGCTCTAAAAAAATATGATGGATTAATTATCCCAGGTGGAGAAAGTACAGTTCAAGGAAAATTATTATATGAATTAGAAATATATGATATTTTGAAAAATAAAATAGAAAATGGACTACCTGTTTTTGGTACCTGTGCAGGACTAATATTACTTGCAAATAAAATAATAAATGATAATTATATTTATTTTGGCACAATGGAAATTGAAGTAGTTAGAAATGCATTTGGTAGACAATTAGGAAGTTTTAGTATAAATGGAGAATTTAATAATAAAACAATACCAATGGTTTTTATTAGAGCTCCATATATAAAGTCTCTTAGTGATAAATGTTCTATATTAGGAGAGGTTAATGGAAAAATAGTTGCTGCAAGATGTAATAATCAATTAGTAACAGCATTTCATCCTGAATTAACTGATGATTTAACTGTCTTTAAATATTTTATAGAAATGGTTAATAATTATTTAAATAACTTATAAATATAGCACTAATAAACAAAGAATTAGGTATTAGGATTCTATAAACTAGTAGTATTGTTAGTAGCTATAAAAAAGCTAGTATGTTTCTTATAAATATTCTATTTGTATACAAAACTATAATAAAATTAATGCATTTTCTATAAAAAAATAAAAAAATTTTTTATATTAAAAATCGAAAAGTGTTATAAGACGTATTGTAGCACTTTTTCTTTTTGTTAAATTAATGTGGAGTAAAGAATAAAGATAAGAATTTTATATATGAAGGGAATAGATTAATTACTGAATATAAGGATGAAAATAATAGATTAGATTTCTTATATGATAATAATGGTATATTATATGGATTTATAGAAAATAAGACTAATATATATAATTATGTAAGAGATTGTATGCAAAACATATTAGGAATTATCGACAGTAATAAAACAATAGTCGTAAAATATAATTACAATGCTTATGGAGAGAAATTAAGTACTATAGGTAATCCTTATATAGGTTCTAAGAATCCATTTAGATATAAGGGATATTATTATGATGATGAGACTAATTTATATTATTGTAATAGTAGATATTATGTAGCAGAGTGGTGTAGATGGTTAACACCTGATAGTGTTGAATATTTAGATTCAAGTAATATTAATGGATTGAATTTGTTTAGTTATTGTAATAATAATCCTGTGATGTATTCGGACGGAGACGGGCATATGCCACAGTGGGCACAATGGCTAATAGGCTGTGCAGTGATAGCGTGACTTGGTGTAGCAACGTTCTTTACCGGAGGAGCCGCGGGAGTGATTTTAGGAGCTGCTTTTTTATGGAGCTTTCACAGGGGCTGTGCTTTCAACTTGGTAAATATGATATTTTAAAAATAAAAATGCAAATCACTAAGTATAGCTTAGATACGATTTGCATTTTTTATTTATTTTATTTAATACAAAATACAGCATATAAAGGTATTGATTTAATATTGTTTTCAAATCCAAAGTTTTTACTTGAGATTTTAATACTATATTTAGGATTATACTTTGATATATATGTCTTTAATGATCTAGCCCTAACATTATCGCTAGATTTAACCTCAATAGGAATAGCATCTCCATTAAGATGAATAACGAAATCCAATTCAGATGTATTATTAGAATTCCAATAATAAAGTTTAAAACCATTAAAATTAAGTTGGGTAGCTACATAGCTTTCAGCTAACATTCCTCTTACTTTATCAGATATATCAATATTTTGCATTATTTTACCAGGAAGAATTTCTCCTTTTAATGTTAATAAGCCAATATCACAATAATATATTTTAAATGTTTGTAAATCCTCAGTTGCAGTTAAAGGAAAATATCCCTCCGTTGTTAATGTACAATTTAATACTACATTTGAAGCCTTTAACCAGCTTAAAGCTAAATCATATGTCTTACTCCTTGCTTTTTTTGATACAGCAGAATATTGAAACTTTGTAGACTCTTTACCAAGCTGTGAGAAGATACTATTATAAATTTCAATACTTTTAATAGTCTCAGATGGAGTAGCGTATTTAGTCATATCAGATATATAAGAATTAGAAATAGAAATTTGTTCAGATCTTACTAAATTCATATCATTAGTTTCAATATATGTTTTTAAAGCCTTAGGATAACCACCAACAACTAAATATGTACGATATAAATCCATCGCTTTATCATGAAGTAACATTGGAGTCATTGAATTATATGACTCTAAAATCATATCTCTTAGATTTTTATTATCAGTAGCTAATAAAAATTCTTCAAAATTCATTGGATACATATTAATTAAATCTACCTTACCAACAGGAAAAGAATATGATCCTCTGTTAATCGCAAGCCCTAATAAACTACCTGCAGCTATAATATGATAATCATTAGCCTCCTCATTAAAATACTTCAGTGAGGTTAATGCAGCTTCACAAGTTTGAATTTCATCAAAGAATATTAAAGTTTTACCCTTTATGACAGAACAAGAATAATATACTTTTAAAGCTTCAATAATTCTTTCAGGATTTAAATTACGATCAAATAATTTATGAAGCTCCTTATCATTTTCAAAATTACAATATAAAACATTATCATATTCAGTTTTACCAAAATCTAAAATGGTATATGTTTTACCAATTTGTCTTGCTCCATAAACGATTAATGGTTTACGATTAATACTATTTTTCCAATTTAATAACTTATCAAAAATTAAACGCTTCATAATATCAGTCCTTTCATTAATATTATAAAATATCAATTAAGAAAATGCAAGTTAATTACCTTTTATCTATTGTAAAATGTAAAAATTATAACGAAATATCATATATAAATAGTAGTTGTTATAATTAATATAATAATAAATATGCTATATATAATAATGTTTGTAATTAAAATAGTTTTATGAAAAAGTAGATTAAATATTAAACTTGAAAAATGTGGGTAATAAAGATATAACAACCTTCAATAATAAAAATAATTTTTTACAATTATTTATTAGTTTTAATAAAAATGGTATACTATACTAAATAATACTATTGGAGGATGTATAATGACTCAAAATGAGAGAATAAGCTTACCATTATGGAAAAAGCTAATATTATTTTTGATTTCTTTTATTGTTTTTGTTATTCAACTTGTATTGTTTGTTTTACTATTTATATTTAATGCTAATTATAATGAAGATTTTCAAGCAATTGGATATATTAATATAGTTGTTGAGACTATTGCATTATTATATGTTTTATGGATTATGCATAAGCCTATTTCTACTAATTATAAATTAACATGGTCTATACTTATTTTAATAATGCCTATACCATTTATTGTATTATATACAATTAATTATATTTCATTAAATTTATCAAAAAGAAAATTAACTAAAATATTAAATGAAATGCCTAAAAGAAAATATGATGATAATATTGATGAGTTAAAATTAATTGATCAAACAGCTTATAATTTTGTTTCAGTTGTTCAAAGAGAATCATTATATTCACCAGTATATAAAAATACGAAATTTACATATTTTAGTAATGTTTATGAAAAGCATGTAGATATGCTTGATTCTATTAGAAATGCTAATAAATATATATTCTTAGAATATTTCATTATTGCAGAAGGAGAACTAATGGATGAATTAATCCCTATATTGAAAATAAAGGGAGCTGAAGGTATAGAAATAAAAATATTATATGATGATATTGGTTCTTATGGAGTAATGAATAAAAAACTAATTAAAAGATTAACTGACATTCCTAATTTGAAATTAGTAAATTATGAACCTATTGGTGTGAATTTTAATATTTTAGTTAATTATAGAGATCATAGAAAGATAGCTATTATTGATGGAAAAATAGCTTATTGTGGTGGAGATAATTTAGCTGATGAATATATTCATAAAAAGGAAAGATTTGGCTATTGGAGAGATAATTGTGCTAAATATGAAGGAAGAGCAGTTGAGACATTTGTAGTATTATTTTCTGAGATGTGGTATTTATCTACTCATGAAAAACTAGAATTGTCAAAATATATTGTTAAACATGAGGTAATGGATAATAGTTATATTATGCCATTCGGAGATGGTCCTAATAATCCAAATAATCCTGGATATGATTTATTTTTATCTATGATTAATTCAGCAAAAAAATATATTTATATTTCTACTCCATATTTTATTATTGATGATACAATGCTTGAAATGTTAGCATTAAAGGCTAAAAGTGGAGTTGCTGTATATTTATTAATGCCTCATATTCCAGATAAAAAATCAGCATTTTATATGGGTAGAGCTAATTATGGTACTATTCTTAGAGCTGGAGTTAAGGTTTATGAATTTGAAAAAGGATTTAATCATGCTAAAAATGTCATAGTAGATGATATGTATGCTTTTATAGGCACAATAAATATGGACTATCGAAGCTTCTTTTTACATTATGAATGTGGTGCGTTTATATGTAATAGCTTAGAAATATATGAAATGAAAAATGATTATTTAGATTCTATAAATGAATCTATTGAAATTACTTATGATATGTGGAAAAAAAGAAAATGGTATCAAAAGCTTATAGCATTTTTGATGAATATTTTTGCTCCATTATTTTAGTATTAAGGGGAGAGTATTATGATACATTATGAAGATATTTATAAGCATTTATTAGATTTAGGAAAAAGAAATAGATTATTAAATTATAAAGAAAATGGATTAAGAAGTATTAATGTATTAAATAAAGATATTGAATATATATTTAATTCTATAGATGATTATAAAGAATTTAGTATTTTACAATTAGATAAAATATTAAAAAAGTTTCATGATACAATAGATGATCCTTCATGTGATATTGAAAGCTATTCAAAAGGAAAGGTTTATGATATAGCAAATGCTTCTATTAAAAAGACAGAACTTATTTGTTATAAAGAGGGAAAGCCTTTAGATAGAGTAATGAAAAGATTATACCAAGAATATAAATTTTCAATTGATGAGAAGGGTGTTAATTCTTTATATTTTGCTTTTGGATTTATTAAATATAATGATTTAGGTCAAGATTTTTTAGCTCCAATTTTATTAATTGGAATAGATTTATATAAAAAAAATGATGTTTATAAGGTTAAGGCTTGTGAGGATGATGCGATATTAAATCCAACTTTAGATTATTATTTTAGAGTAAATAAAAAAATTGAGCTTCCTAAATATGAAGATGAAGGAATTCTAGCATATTTTGCTAAGCTTAGACAAAATTATTCTTTTGAAATTATTGAAGAAATAGGAATTGGAATTTTTTCTTTTCAAAAGATGAATATGTATATGGATTTAAAGCTTAATAAGGATATAGCTTTAAATAATAATAACGTTAAAAGATTATTAGGTGAAATTATACAAAATAATGAAGATTTAAATTTAGATATTTATCCTGTTGTAGATTGTGATTCTACTCAGCTTGAGGCTATTAAACAGGTAGCTAAAGGGAAATCATTTATATTAGAGGGACCTCCTGGTAGTGGTAAAAGTCAAACAATTACTAACTTAATTGCGACACTTATCGGAAATGGTAAAAAAGTATTATTTGTTTCAGAAAAACAAGCAGCATTAAATATAGTATATGAAAATTTAAAAAGGGTTGGACTTAGTGAATTTGCATTAGAACTCCATTCAAATAAAGCTAATAAAAAGAATTTTATAGATGAAATTTATAAAACAGCTATATTACCAAAATATAATGTTCAAATAGAATCAATTAATATTAAGGATAGTCATGAAGCAATCAAGAATGAAATTATAGATTATTATAAATCACTACATGAAAAATATATTGAGGGTAAATATTCTATTTATGATTTATATAATAAATATTTAAAGCTAGATATAGAACCTATTGATTATAAAATTAATATTGCTAATTATAAACTTGAACAATTAGATTCGATCTGTGAATTGTTAGATTCTTATTCAAGAGAAATCAAAGTATTTAATACTAATGATTATACTTCTATACCATTATATGGATTAATTAATTTATCTCGTGATTATCTTGAATATGATTTAATAAAAGATATTAATAAGTCTTTAGAATATTTAAATAAAATAAAGGAAATAATTAATACCTTAGATTTTATTACAATAAATAATCATAAAATTAATACTATAGAATCCTTTTTTTCAGCAATAGATTATTGTGAGTTAATATCTAAATTATTTTGTCATTCAGATTATTATTTTAATAAAGAATCAAGAGATATTATTATGAATATAGCTAATTCTTTTTTAGCTACTTTAAATAATATTAATAATAACGAAACTATAAATATTTATGATGATTTAATATTAGAATTAGATTTAAAGAATATATATATTATATTAAAAGAAAATGAAAATTCTTTTTTTAAATTTTTAAATAAAGAATATAGAAGAGCTTATAAAAAAATATTATGTTATCGTAAAGAAAACACTAAGAATAAATTATCTAATGAGATTAGAGAATTAATTCAATATAAGGAATTATGTAATCAAAAGAAAAAATATTTTGAAAAGTTAAATTCATATATTCCTAATTTAAAAGAAATAAATGTTAAAGATATTTTAAATGATGTTAATTTAATAAATAATATGAATAATTTTTCATTAATATTAAATTATAATGATGTAAAAAATAATATTATTGATGCACTTAATTGCTATAAAAGATATAATGATGAATATTATTATTTAGATAATATTATTAAACATTTTAATCCTGAAATTTTTAATATAATGAATACAGATATTGATGTTTTAATTAGTAAGTTAAATATCATATTAACATATAAGGATAATTATATAAATTATTTATATTTAGATGAAGCAATTACTAATATTAATGCATTAAAACTTAATGATTTTATTAATTATTATTCAAAATTAAATTTAGATATTAATAATTTAAGTTTACAGTTTTCCAAAAATTATTATCATATTTATTTGATGAGTGAGATTGATAAATCTCCTATATTATTTAAATTTAGAGAAGAAAGCTTTAACGATAAGATAAATAAATTCAAAGAATTAGATGTAAAAATTCAGGATATTAATGTTTCTACAATAATTTCTAGAAATTCAATGAAAAGACCAGATGATTTCGTATGTGAAGGTAGTAGTTTTAAATTATTATCAAGAGAATATAATAAATCAAAAAAACAAATGGCTATTAGAAAATTATTAGATGAAATATTTGATTTTATATTAGAAATAAAGCCAATTTTTCTAATGTCTCCATTATCAGTATCAACATATTTAAATAATCAATCTGATTTATTTGATTATGTAATTTTTGATGAAGCCTCTCAGATTTTTGCTTGGGATGCGTTTGGGGCCATTTATCGTTCAAAAGAGTGTGTTATCATTGGAGATTCAAAGCAGTTACCACCTACAAATTTCTTTAATGCAAGTGAAATAGATAATGAAGAGGATGATAGTGAGATTGGAGAATCTATTCTATCCCTTGCTTCAATGACTTTTATTTCTCAAGCATTAAAATGGCATTATAGAAGTAGAAGTGAAGAATTAATTCAATTTAGTAATAAAACCTTCTATAATAATTCATTAATTACTCTTCCTAGTGCGAATAAGCATCGTAAGGGGTTTGGTATTGATCATATATATTTAGAAGATGGTGTATATGATCTAAAAACAAGAACAAATAGAAAAGAAGCAGAATATATTGCTGATTTAATTATTGAGCATTATAAAAATAGTACTCAATCTTTAGGAGTTGTTGCTTTTAGTAAGGTTCAAGCAGAATTAATTAGTGATGTCTTAGATGATAAATTAGAATATAATCTTGAGTTGAGAAAAACTATTGATTCAATTACCTATGAGCCTTTATTTATTAAGAATCTTGAAAGTGTTCAGGGTGATGAAAGAGATAGAATTATTTTTAGTATATGCTATGGCCATAATGAATTGGGAAAATTTCATCAAAGATTTGGACCATTAAATAATATGGGTGGAGAAAAAAGATTAAATGTAGCAATTACTCGAGCAAAATATAATATTACTATAGTTTCATCTATTCATTCTTATGAAATTAATAATAGCGATTCTTTAGGAGTAAATGCATTAAAGGATTATTTATATTTTTGTGAAAATATTTCAATTAATACTAATACATCACCTAGTAATAATGGAATTATTTTAAGTGTTAAAGAAGCTTTAGAGGATTTAGGATATATTGTTGATACAAATTATGGTTCTTCATCTGTTAAAATAGATTTAGCAGTAAGAGAAAAGAATAATGATAATTATAGTTTAGCTATAATGCTAGATAAGAATGAAAATCCTTATCCATCTAGTGTAGCTAGACTTGAAGAATCCATATTAACAAGATTAGGTTTTAACTATTTTAGACTTTATACTCTTGCTTGGGCAAATGAAAGAAATTTAGTGTTATCAAAGATTTTAAATTTATTGAATAATAATAACAATTCTTATTTAGAAAAAGAGATTCATAAAAGCTTTTTAGAAGAAACAGAAATTGATATTTTAGATTCTTTTATTAAATATAATGGATATTCAATTGATGAATGCAAAAAAATTCTTGAAGAAAATAGTTTTGATTATTTGATTTATAAAATAATCGAAAGAGAACAACCAATTAATAAAAACTATTTATATAAAAAAATAGCAAATACATTAGATAAATCAAAAGTATCTAATGTAATTAAGAATTTAGTTAATAAATCTCTTAATGATTATTATTGTGTTGATGAAGTTTTATTTATTGATAAGAAAGAGACATTATTAAGAACATGTTCTGATAGAGCTATTGATGAAATTCCATTATGTGAAATAAAGGATGGTTTATATCAAATTATAAAGTCTAATTCAGGTATTACATTAGTAGGTGCATATAAATCTTTAATTAATTTGTTAGAATTTAAAAGACTAACAGAAAATACTAAAAAAATTTTAGATGATGCGATTGTAATGTTAAAATTAGATGGTAAAATAATAGAAAGAGATAATAAATTATTTATTTAGGATGTGATTTTATGACAGACCAAGAGGTGTTAAAGAAATTATATGTTGTTACAAATCAGTTGTTGGATTTAGGTAAACGTAATCGTTTATTAAATTTTAAAGACACTGGATTAAAAACTTTAATGCTTTTAAATAAAAATTTAGAAGAAATCTTTCGTTCTATTAAAGGTGGAAGAGAATGTACTATTTTAAACATTGATCCATATTTAAATGAATTTCATAATCAAGAGATAGCCAATAATCCTAATGATAATATATTAGAATATACTAAAGAAAAGGTATATGAAATCACTAGAAAACACTTAGAATCAAGACAATTGTTATGCTATAAAGAGGGATTTAGTTTACAAAGAGTTTTAAAATCATTAAAAAAAGATTTTACTAATTCTATTATTGAAAAAGGTATTAATGCTTTATATTTATCATTTCAATTTATTCATTACATAGAAGAAGGTATTGATTATTACGCTCCCCTTATGTTAATGCCAATTGAAATATCAAATGAATCTGGTGGTTATATTATTCATCAATATGAAGATGAAATAATAATTAATCCTACTTTAAAATATTATTTTAGTTCTGTTTATAATATAGAATTTCCTCCATATCAGGATGAAGCATTTTCTAATTATGTTGAGAAAGTAAAAGCTGTTCTTTCTAACGAAATGGAAATGGTTGATGGAGCTGCATTAGGAATATATTCCTTTTATAAAATGAATATGTATAATGATTTAATTTTTAATAAAGAAACAGTTATTAAAAATAGAAACATTAGGTATTTATTAGGTGAGGAACAACGTGAATTCGATCCTGAAATAAATAATCCTGTATATCCAGTAGTTAACTGCGATTCATCACAGTATGAAGCAATTCAAATGGCTGCAGATGGTAAATCTTTCTGTCTTGAGGGGCCTCCAGGAAGTGGAAAGAGTCAAACAATTACCAATATTATTGCTTCTATGCTTGGGGTTGGGAAAAAAATATTATTTGTATCCGAAAAGATATCAGCTTTAAATGTAGTTTTTGAAAATTTAAGAAGAGTAAAATTATCTGATTTTGCAATAGAATTACACTCCAACAAAGCTAATAAAAAGGAGTTTATTGCTAACTTATATAAAGCTGCAACTGCTCCAAAATATAATATGGATTTTAAATCTCAATTTATTGAATCTAAATATAAGCTTTTGAAATCTGATTTAAGATCTTATGAAGAAGAAATAAATCATATTATTCCTGGATTAGGTGTTTCATTATTAGAGATATATTCTTTATATTTTAGTATAAATGTAGAACCAATAGAAAAAGATTTTGATTTTAGTAATTTTAATTTATTTGATTTAGAAAATATTTCTAAGCTATTAAATGAGTATAAAGGATATGCTTCAGATATTTATGATTATAGAAATAATCCATTTTATTGTTTTAATTTAAATAAAGATCTGAATTTAGATAATATAGATAGAACATTATATCACTTAAATACAATTATTGAGTATAAGGATATTATAAATTCGACACTAAAATCAAATTATAATGATTTAAAATCAATATATAATATATTAGAATTATTAGATATTATTTTTTCTTTTAAAAAGTTTTCTCCATATTTTTTAATTAAAAAGACAAGAAATAAAATAATAGATTCAATTGAAAAATATCAAATAATTTTAAAAATTTTAAAGAATGAAACTTTAGCTTTATATGATCAAAAGGTTTTGAATGAACCAATCGAGGAATTAGCTAATACAATAAATAGAGAACTTCAAAACAAATCATTATTTAAGTCTAAAGAACTAAAAGAAGCCTATAATAGAATAATTAAGTATCGAAGAGTTTCAATTAAACCAGAGGAATTAAAAGAAGAATTAAAGGATTTAATTATTATAAAGAAGAATCTTTTAATGTCTAAAGAATATGTAAGCTTTCTTACTAAATATTTAGGTCCAATAAAAGATTTAAATTTAAAACAAATTATTTTAGATTTGAAAAAACTTGATAGTTTTGATGATTATTTAATTAGTAGTGAAGCTTATGAAATATTAAAAAATAAAATTCCAAGTGAAACAATAAGTATCGAACCAATGAAAAGTGATATTATTCACTTAAATAATATTTTAAAATTAATAGATATTAGAAAATTAGATATTAAAGAATTATCAATAGAAGATTTATATTCTTTTTTGTCTTTGGTTTCTGAAAATAGAGGTAATTTATCATTATACTATCATATAAATTCTATTGTTGAAAATATTTCTAGAAATAATGTATTAGACTATTTAAATGAATATTTAGATTCTAAATTTGAACTAGATCATATCGATTTAACATTCAAGAAAACCTATTATTATTCAGTAATAAAAACTTGTTTTGAATCGTCATCTGTATTAGGAAACTTTGATAGTCATAATAAAGAAAGAATCGTAAATGATTTTAGAGTTTTAGATGAAGAAATGTTTCAAATTAATAGAGATTTAATTATCTCTAAAATGTCAAAGAAAAGACCTAATTTAAGTTTAGTAGAAGGTTCTAAATTTAAGATTCTTGATAAAGAGTATAATAAACTTAGAAGACAATTACCAATTAGAACTTTACTAGATCAAATATTTGATTTTGTATTAGAAATAAAACCAGTATTCTTAATGTCTCCTTTATCTGTATCTACTTATTTAACAAATACTTTAAATTTATTTGATTGTGTTATTTTTGATGAAGCATCACAAATATTTGCATCAGATGCCTTAGGTTCTATATATAGAGGAAAACAATGTATAATTATAGGTGATACAAAACAAATGCCCCCTTCAAATTTCTTTATGGCCAGTGTTGATAGCGCTAGTGAAGGTGAAGAGGAAAGAGAATATGATTTAGAATCAATTCTAGATAAGGCTATTCAGGTTTTTCCTACGACTTCATTAAAATGGCATTATAGAAGTAGAAGTGAGGAACTAATCACCTTCTCTAATCATAGTTTTTATCATGATGGATTAATTACAATCCCTCAAGCCACTACTCATTCAAAAGGTTTTGGAGTTGATTTTTATTATTTCCCAGAGGGAAGATATGATATGACTACTAGAACAAATATTTATGAAGCCCAAAAAATATGTAAAATGGTATTTGATCATTACAAGAATAGTTCTCAATCATTAGGAGTTGTAGCATTTAGTAATGTACAAGCTGATTTGATTGCTTCATTAGTAGATAAAGAATTAAAAAAGCATCCTGATTTAACTAGATTTTTTGATGGTTCTACAGATGAACCTTTCTTTGTAAAAAATCTTGAAACAGTTCAAGGAGATGAAAGAGATAGAATTATTTTCAGTATTTGTTATGCATATAATAATGAAGGAAAATTTTATCAAAGATTTGGGCCACTTAATAATTCTGGTGGTGAAAGAAGATTAAATGTTGCAGTAACAAGGGCAAAATACAATATTAGTATTGTATCATCAGTAAGATATGTAGACATTAATACTAAAACCAATTCTAAGGGAGCATTATTATTAAGAGATTATTTAGAATTTACTGAACATATTTTAAATAATAAGAATTATTCTTTAACTAATGATGGATTAATATTATCTATAAAAAAATATATTGAAGGTTATGGATATCAGGTATTTACTAATTATGGTAATAGTTCTTTTAAGATTGATTTAGCCGTTAAAGAAAATGATAAATTTATTTTAGCTATTATGCTTGATTCTTCTAGTAGCTATTCTAATAATATTACTGATAAATATCGTCTTGAAAAAATATTATTAAAAAGATTAGGTTGGCGTTATTTTAAGTTATATACTACTGCTTGGGTACAGGGAGAAGATGAAAAAGAGAGATTGCTTGAAGCATTACGTTCTAATGAAAAAGAAGAAAAAATAAGTGAAGAAATTAAGGATTTCCTTGAAGTTGATGAGACATTAGATACTTTAGAATCTAATTTTGATGTTTATGATCCTTTAGGAATACCAAGAGGAAAAAGAATACTGAATGAATATGATTTGGAGTATTTAATTCAAGAAATAATTTCTTATGAGGCCCCAATTCATGAAGATTTCTTGGCATTAGAAATTGCAAATATTTATGATAAACCCAAGCCAAATAAAGAAATTTTAGATATGATTGAAGCTGAAATGCCTAAAAGAGTATTAAAACTTGGAAATTTTTACTACAATAAAAGAATTTCAGGTATTACCATGAGATTGGATTCTAATCGTGAAGCATATCAAATTCCATCTGAGGAATATGCGAATGGTCTATTAGTTATCATTAGTAAGAATAATGGTATTACTATTGATGGAGCTTATCGTACTATAGTTAAGCTTTTAGGATTTGATAAATTACTTGCGAATACAAGAACATTATTAGATAATGCTTTAAATGATTTAATTAGAGATTCTAAGGTAATAAATAAAAATAATAATTTGTATATACCAGGAAGTTTTATTGAAAGATAGTACTAAAAAATGGATTTATTTCAAGCTTTCTTAGATTTTAAAGAGTCTTATAAAATGCCTCTATTTATGAGGCATTTTAATTTTGCTGTTTTTTTTGATAAAAAATTATTGAAAATTATTTATTTCTTATATATGACAAATGACTTTTATATAATTTAAAAAAATTAAAAAAAAATATGAAGAAAATCGCAAAATCTTACTATTATTATAGTGAGGTGAAAAAATGAAAAAAATAATTTTTATGTTTTTCTGTTTCTTAGAAACAGTATTTTTTATTGGTTTTAGTATTAATGTAGATGCTAAATCAAATTTCTTTTTTGAAGATCCTGACGATAATGTTGGATCGTTTTCATTAACTAATGATAGTGTTGGTGAGGAGAATAAATTTAATATTGTAACTTGTAAAAGTAATATTGAGGATTTATTAAAAAACCAATCTATTATTTATGCAATGAATGACATTGCAGAGGATGGATGGACTACTTTGACATTTAAATATCTAGTAGAATGTAGTGTACCAAATAATGTTGTCACTTATCTGAAATGCGTTTTAACTTATGACAAAGGTAGTCTTAGTTATTTAAAAGTATTTATAGAGACATCTCTGAAAAACTATGATATGATTATGTTTTCAATGAGAATTTTAAATGGTGTTCCTTCTGTTGAATTAAGCTTTGATTGTGATTTTGCTGATCTATATAAATATTATGATTCATATTTTTGGACAATATATTCAGGATTTGAGTCAAGTACAAAATATAATTCAGTAAAATATAAGGAATGTTATAAAAATTTTGATTTATCATTTGTATATGCAATGATGTATAACCCTATTGTAGATGGTAAAGCTGTAACAAATATTATCTCTGATTATGATAATCCATTGTTATTAGAGGAAATTGTATCAAAAATTCATGTTAGTGATGATAGCTGTACACCACAATTAAAGTTTTTATATGGTGATTACGGTGAAGAAGGATATTACGAATTAGGAGATTATGATGCTACATATATTGCCATTGATGATTGTGGAAATGTATCAAGATTATTATTAAATATTACTGTAAAGGATATTAGAGGTCCTATTGTATCAGCTGATGAAATGTCTTATAGTTACACTGAGTTAATAGATACTAAGGTTTTAGAGAATAAGTTTACTATTACAGATTCGAATGGTGTAAAGGAAACCACATTTGATTTTAGTGATTATACTGACAATTATAATGTTGTTGGAGAACATAATATAACTGTAACTAGTATTGATAATTATGATAATGAAAGAGTCTATACAGCTACAATTAATGTAATTGATGATGTTTCCCCAATAATTACAATACCTAAAAATATTAATTCTTCTTGTAGTAAAGAATTATCAATTGAGGATATTAGATCCAAAATTAAAGTATCAGATACAATCGACGGTGAAATTACTGATTTCATATTGATTGATAATGATAATTACGCTAGTAAAGCAAAGGGTTATTCTAAGTATAGTTTTACTGTTAGGGCTAGTGATAAAAGTGGTAATACTACTGCTATAGATTTTGTTGTTAAGTATAATGATGCTGAATTTCCTGAATTTGACTTATCTGATTTATTATTTGTACTTCCTAATAATGAAGTAATATTTAAAAAGGATATTGAGGAGTTATTAATTGATTTAGGATATTCCACTCAAAATGATATTGTTAGTATCAATAGTGACTATTTTAATAATTATTATGTAGATGGCAACTATCCATTAGATATATCAATTAACAATGTCAAATATTGTTCAGAAATAATAGTATCAGGAGGTAAGGTTTCTATTGGTGAAATTGATTTAATAGATGATGAAATTAATTATATGCCATTAATAATTGGTGGAGTATCTATATCAATTTTAGTAATGGTATCATTAATGGGAATTGTTATTTATAAAAAACGTCATTAGTTGAATAATATATAAAAATTAGGTATAATTACACCCGAGGTGTTATTATGTCTGATGATATTTGTGCAATTGCGACTCCCTATGGAGTAGGAGCTATTTCTATTATTAGATGTAGTGGGGATAATGCAATTAAGCTTGTTAATAGAGTATTCAAAGGAAAAAATTTAAATAAAGTAAAATCACACAGCATTAATTATGGCTATATTATTGATAATGATGAAATAGTTGATGAGGTTTTATGTAATGTATTTATAGCTCCAAATTCTTTTGATGGAGAAAATATGGTGGAAATAAATTGTCATGGTGGTATTTTTGTAACCAATCAAGTTTTACAGGTATTGTTAAAAAATGGTTTTAGAATGGCAGAAAATGGAGAATTTACAAAAAGAGCCTTTTTAAATCATAAGCTTGATTTAACAGAAGCAGAATCTATTATGGATATAATATCATCAAGTAATAAAAGAGCTTTATCATCATCAGTATCCTCATTAAGAAAAAGTACATATAATTTAATTAAGAGCTTTAGAGATAGAATCTTGGATTCTTTAGCTAAGATTGAAGTAAATATTGATTATCCTGAATATGAGGATATGGAAATAGTAACTAGGGAATCATTATTACCAGAAATTAAAAATATGATAATTGAAATGGATAAAATATTAGAGAATTCTAATATATCTACTCTTGCAATTCATGGAATTAAAACAGCTATTATTGGAAAACCTAACGTAGGAAAATCTAGTTTATTAAATCTTTTATTAGATGAAGAAAAGGCTATTGTTTCTGATATTGCAGGTACTACTAGAGATATAGTAGAAGGTTCATTAGTTATTAATGGGGTAACCCTACATTTAATTGACACTGCTGGTATTCATGAAAGTAGTGATAAGGTTGAGTCTATTGGTATATCTAAAAGTAAAGAGAAGCTTAATGAGGCTGATTTGGTTATTTTAGTTTTAGATACCTCACATGAGTTAGAACAAATTGATTATGACCTATTAGAATTAACTAAAAATAAAAAGAGAATAATTG
This sequence comes from Anaeroplasma sp., assembly GCA_045124155.1. Classification (GTDB taxonomy): domain Bacteria; phylum Bacillota_I; class Bacilli_A; order Acholeplasmatales; family Anaeroplasmataceae; genus Anaeroplasma. The sequence continues at coordinate 22,703 of JBGVLG010000032.1, read as the reverse complement.
TTGTTAATAAGATTGATTTAGGTAATAAGCTAGATATAAAAGATGCTATATTAATTTCAACTAAGAATAAAACAGGAATTGAAGAATTGGGTAAGGCTATATTAAATATTACTAGAATAAATGAAATGTCTGAATTTAATGGTAATTATTTAAATAATCAAAGACAAATAGGATTAATGAATAAAGCTAAAAAATCATTATTAAATGCTTATGATTCTTTATTAAATGGCAATTATATCGATTTAGTAGAAATTGATATAAAGGATGCCTTTGACTATTTAGGTGAAATAACAGGTGAAACCTATCCTGAAGAATTAATAACAGCATTATTTACCAAATTTTGTCTTGGTAAATAGTGGATATTAAAAAAATAAATATTATTAAAAATAAAGATGGGTGAATGAAATGAAAATTTTAATTTATTTGTCTTTATTTTTTGTTTCTTTATTTTCCTTTAGAGGAAAAACTATTTATGAAGGAAAAGAAAATCATATTTATTTAACCTTCGATGATGGTTATTCAAGAAATAACACTATTAAAATATTAGATATATTAGATGAATATGATATTCCAGCAACCTTCTTTTTAGAAGGAGGCTTTATGAAGGATAATCAGGATGTAGTAAAAAGAATTAGTGATGAACAAATAGTTGGTAATCATACAATGCTACATAAGGATGTAACAAAATATACTAATCAAGAGTTTATTGATGATATTAATGAATTTGAAGCTCTATATAAGAAAATAACTAATAAAGATTTAAAAAAGTATTTTAGACCTCCAATGGGTTATATGAATGATGAAAAAAGAAAAATCCTCTATGATAGAGGATATACAATATTCATGTGGAATGCAAGAATCTATGATTATGTTCATACAGATGATCTAGGTAAAGATTATGTAATTAGTGAATTATTACCTCAGGTTAAATCAGGAACTATTATTTTACTACATACTCTTACAGATTCTATTCCTGAGGCTTTGCCTACTATTATTACAAGTTTAAAAGATAAATATCAATTTTCATCACTTGAAGAATTGGTATAGCTAATATGTAATCTATTATTAATTAATTTAATTGTAGCTAAAGCTCCACATCTAATTGGAAGTGCTGGAGATAGATGTCCTAAATCTACATCAAGTAGAATTGGGACATTTATTTCTTTTAGAGCTTTTAAATATGCTTCTTGTGGAGTAATTCCAAAGGATTTATCAAAATAATTATTACTTCTTCCAATAATAAAACCTTTAACATTATTAAACCAATTAGCATTTTTTAATTGAAACAATGCTCTTCTAATTTGAATTGAATTTAAATCACAAGCTTCTAAAAAGAAGATTATTCCTTCTTCCTTGTGATTATTAATATAGTTTACTGTATTATCAAATTTGGTACCACATAAAGTTATTAAGCAATCAAGACATCCGCCGATTAATCTTCCACTAAAGGCTTCTTTATAATTATAGCTTATGATTTTAGATTCCATATTAAGAGTATATGAAGCTAAAGGATTTTCATCCTTATAGAATTGCCATTTTCCATAATCATCAAATTCTAATTCTCCCTTTAATAATCTAATGGCATCTAAGGTATCATATTCAAGAGGTAAATAAAAAGATGGTGCATGAGGACCATATATTGTCTCAATATCACAAATTGTAGTTAATGTATAGGTTAAATTAGTATTATCTGAAAATCCCATAAACCATTTTGGTGGTAATTTTTTTATTTTTTCAAAGGGAATATATGGTAATATTTCACACATTACTTCACCGCCACCTACAGACATAACAACATCACATTCACTTTTGTAGGCCTCCATAAATTCTTTAGCTCTTAATTTTGGAGTGGTAGAAGCAAGCCCTCTATTTTTAAATACATAACTACCTAATTCTATTTTATATCCTAAGCCAGATAGATTATTTATAGCTCTTATTAATCTATCTTTATAAGGAGAGAAGCTACATCCAAATGATGTTGCCACAAAATAAAGCTTAGCATTTTCTTTAATAAATTTTGGTCTCATAAATATAAAGCCTTTCTATATAATTCTATTATTATTTTATTATTTTTATAGAAAATTTCAATATTATTTGATATAATCAATTATACAATATTATGTGAGGAGTTTTTATATATGAATAAAACATTAGCAATGATATTGGGAGTTAAAGTTAAGGAAAAAGAAGCACCAGGAGTATTAGGTCATTATGATTGTAAGCCATATCATAATTTTAGATATGCCTTGATATACGCAAATGAAACAGAGATTTTATCTACTCCTGAAATAGAAATTTTTTCTAGAGTGTATCGAGGAGTCACTTTAGTGAATGTATTAGTTAATGAGGAAGTAGCAGTAACTGATTTATCATTATTTACTTATGAAGCATTAAAGCCAAAGTTACTTGAAAAGGGAGTTCAAGCAACAGATAAAAGTATTGTTTTAATGTTATATCAGCATTATAATGATAATACTAAGTCATTATGTAAGAAATTTTGTAATTCTACTAAAACAAGCTTTGAACAAGGTTGTATTTATAATCCTAGAGATGTAAGAATGGATTATTTTAAGCCAGTACCTAAGTTTTATAAGCTATATGATTATTTATGTGAGGATTTGTATTTTGATTTAGGATTCATAGATCATACAAAAAAATAAAAATATGAAAAAACTAAAAACAAGAACAATATGGTTTATTACCATAGGATTATTTATATTTACCATAGGACTTGTAATAGCTGTTCCTTTTACAAGTGATATATTAAATAAAATAGTAGTTGTAGGAATAGTAGTATGCTTTATAATATTAACTTTCTTAGTTCAATATGCTTCCTTTAGAACATTTCAGCATAAACACAAGATTAAATATAAAGAAAAAGAATATTTATTTAATGGAGATTTAACTAATGTCTTAAAAGATAAAGGCTTTAAAATAAGAAAAACTAATTATGGTGATAGTTACTTATTAATATCTAATAAAGTAGCCTATAAAGTAGTATTAGTATATGATATTGAAAAATATTTTGAACCATTAGAAGAAAAAAACACTCCTAAAAATAAGGAGTTAGATAACTGTAAAAGCTTTATAGCTTTTGAAATATTTTTTGAAATGAATGATGAAGTAAAACGTAAAATAGTAGAATTCTCTATTCAAGGAGAAAAGGTATATTATACAGCGTTTAGTAAAACAGATTCTGGATTTTATTGTTATAATTATTTAAAGCCAGAGGGAATTCATGAGGCTGATTATAACGAACTATTAAAATTATTAGAATTTAAGGAAAAAGAAGCTGTGTAAAATCACGGCTTTTTAATTATTTGGGGGTAAATATGTGGAGTTTAAAAAATCCAAGCTATGGAGATCAAATTAGAGTTAATAGAGGCTTATATTATCATCATGGTATTTATGAATCTGATGATTGTGTATATCAATTTGCAGCTGAGCATGGTAAAGAGGTTAGCGCTGAAAATGCAGTAGTATGTACTGTAACCCTAGACGAATTTTTAAAGGGAGGCTTAGTTGAGGTTAGAGAATACACTGATGATGAGAAGAAAAAGCTAAGAGAGAAAAAAGATATTATTCAATATGCTAAGGATCATATTGGAGAAAGAGGCTATGATTTAATATCTAATAATTGTGAGCATTTTTCTAATAGATGTGCCTTTGGAGAATCAACTAGTTCTCAAGTAGATACTATTTTTGAAGCAATTTTAGGGATGCTTAAATGACACATAAAATTACACCTCGAGCTGCAAAAATTTATAAGCCTGAAGTATTAGTATGTCCTAAATGTAATTCTAATCTAAAATATTGTTATAGTGTATCTAATAAGGTAGTACAATTTACATCTGGGAAATATTTTAGAATTAAGAATTTAGGATATAAGTGTCCTAAATGTAAGGATAATGTTTATTTTTCTCAAACTGCAAATAAGCTTAGCTTTAAGGGATATACCTATTCAGCTAAAATAGCATGTATGATTTTTTATTATAAGAAGCGTCATTATAGTAGAGAAAAAATATGTGATATGTTAATTAATAAAAATATAGAAATATCTGATCGTAATATAGATGAAATATATAAGCATATCTTAAATGTATATAATCAAGATTACGAGGAAATAATAAAAAAGAATTATCAAGAAATGCTAGATGAATTTTATGAAATAAGATTATCAATTGATTTAATTACTATTGAAAATGAATATTTTATTATTTTATATAATTATTTTAAGGGTAATATAATGGCTATTTTTGATATTGATAGTCTTGATGATAATATTCTTAATGAAAAATTAGGTAAATATTTAAATAATCCTAATATTAAATTAATTATCTCAATTAGAAATATAGGAAGCTTTTTATCAAAAATAAAAAAGCTTACTCCTTCAGGAGTACAATATATTTCTTATAGTAAATTTTAATATTTTTTGAATAATTCACAAAAAATATTAAGTTTTTTTGAATAATATTTGACAAAAGTATTTTTTTACATTATAATTATGTGGCAATCATGTAGTTGACTGGAAAAGAGGGTTATATTTATGTCAGGTTTTATGTTAGATGATTATGATAAGAAAATCATAAAATATATTCAAGAGGATTCATCCATTTCTAATATTGATTTATCAAGAAAAATTGGTCTTGCTCCATCATCATGTTTATTAAGAGTAAAAAATCTTAAGGAACAAGGAGTTATAAAACAATATACAGCACTTGTAGATGAAAAAAAGCTAGGCTATGAAATCACTTGTTTTTGCAGTGTTCGTATGCATCCATTAACTAGAGAGACTTCTACTGCATTTATAGAAGAAGCAAAAAAAATTCCAGAAATTATAGAATGCTATACAGTTACCGGTGATTCTGCTTTTATTTTAAAAATAGTTGCGAAAGACTTCCAATATTATAGAGATTTTGTATTTGATAAGCTTTTAGCAGTACCAAATGTTTCAAATATTGAAACTACTGTTATTGTAGGTGTTGAAAAGAAATCTTCTTGTGTACCATTATAGAATAATTAAAAGACTGTGAAAGACTAACTTTTTGGTTGGATAATTTCACAGTTTTTTTTATATATTATTTAATAAAATATATTATATAAGTATTTTAAACTTTTAAATCGTTATTTTAATATTTAGTGATATAATTAATATATAGGTGGATACTATGGATAAATATATTTCATATCAAATTGATGATAAAACTAAATATATACAATTTAATAATGATATAGATTTTTATGAATATTTAGGTGATTATCCCATAATTAACCATTATGGATTAGCTATTGAAATAATTAAAGATAATTATAATGAAATTTTAAGCTATCAAAGAATAGATTATGAAAATAAATCGCTATTAGAAATAAAAGAATTATTAATGAGTGATATAAAAAAACATCAAATACTAATCCCGAATTATAATAATTCTTCATTAAATATTATATCTTCAATTAGAAATAATTTTGGATATTCTTCAAAATATCCAATAATTCCTAATCTATTTATTAAAAAATATAAGCATGTAGCTTTATTATTATTAGATGGAATGGGTATTAATGTATTAAATGATAATTTATCTATTAATGGACTATTTAATAAAAATTTATTCACTAAGCTTAATTGTGTTTTCCCCTCAACTACTGCAGCATCAACCACCTCAATCATTAGTGGACTTACTCCACTTGAATCAGGTTGGACTGGATGGGAAAACTATATAAAGGAATTTAATTGTAATATTGTTTTATTTAGTGGTGAGAATTATTATACAAAGGAAAAAACAGGTGTATCGGGTTATGATCTAATGCCTTATTCTCCATTTTTTAATGATATGAATATATCATCAAAGCTTATATTACCAGATTTTAATAAAGAAAATAATAGTCTTAAGGATTTACTGAAAAGAAGTCTTGAGGGATTTAATAATAATGATTCATTTCAATATATTTACTCAACAGAGCCTGATACTACTATGCATATTTATGGTGAAGATTCTAATGTAACTAAAGAAGCATTATATAAAATAGAAAAGGATGTAAGCTGGTATTATAATAATTTAAAAGAGGATACTATATTAATTATTACAGCTGATCATGGTCATATTAATACAAATATGCTAAATATGTATAAGAATAAAAGATTATTTGATTTATTAGAAAGAAATCCTTCTAATGATTCTAGATGTCTAACATTTAAAGTAAAGAATAATAAAGATAAAGAATTTATTGAATTATTCAATCATTTTTATAGTGAAATATATGATTTATATTCTAAAGATGAAGCTATCAATTTTTTTGGAGACATAAATGAAGATATTAATCCAAGAATAAATGATTTTTTAGCTGATTATATTGCGGTAGCTAAATCAAATTATTATTTTAATTATTCGAATAGTAATCATATATTTAAGAGTCATCATGCAGGCTACACTAAGGAAGAAATGGAAGTGCCTGTAATTGTATTAAGGAAGTAAAAACATGGAGTATTTAATAAGAGCTATTTTATCAGATGGAATAGCATATGGAAGAATAAAAAGAATCAATTTTAATTATAATGATATTTTGGATAATTATACTATTTCTGATGTAAAAAATGCCATAGATTTAGCTATTAGTAATTTAGATGATATGAAATCAGATAATGATAGCTTAAATAATTATATTGAAATACAAAAAATGATTTTATCTGATAAATATTTAATTATGAATATATCTAATTTAATGAAAAATCATAAGGCTATTGATTCTATTAATATAGTAATAGATGAGTATATTAATGAAATGGAAAAGTCAAGCTCTTTATATTTAAAGGAAAGGGTAATTGATTTAATAGACATTAAAAATCATATTATTCATAATTTAATAGGTGATAATTTAAATCAAAATAATGATAATAAAGAGATTTTAGTATTAGATGAATTATTTCCAACAATATTGATTCATAGACTAAAAAATGTTATAGGTGTAATAGCAAAAAAAGGAGGCTTTACTTCTCATTCGGCTATTTTATGTAGAGCAGAAGGAATTCCCTTTGTTTTAGTAGATGATGATATAAAAGAAAATGATGTTTTAATTGATACTAGAAGAAGGATTATTATTACAAAACCAAATATATTAGAAATTAATAGAATAAATGAAATAAAAGCTCTTGAAAAAAACTATATAAATAAAGCTATAGATCATCCTGGATATAAATTTTATGCTAATTGTAGCTCTAATAGTGATGTGAAAAAGGCAATGGATTATGGATTTGATGGAGTAGGATTATTTAGAACAGAATTTATTTTTATTAATAATGATAGACCTTTAACCCTTGAAGAACAATATAATATCTATTCAAATGCCATTAAGCTTGTTAAGGATAAGCCTATTGCGTTTAGAACCTTTGATATTGGTGATGATAAAAAAATAAGCTATATTGAAACAAATAAAAAAGGTGTAGATAATTATTATAATAATCCAGATTTATTTATCTCTCAAATAAATGCTTTACTTAGTGCTTCAACTAATAATAATAAAAAAATTAAATTATTATTTCCGATGATTAGAACAATTAATGAATTTAATTTATTAAAAAAATGGGTTTTAGATATATGTAATACTAATAATTATTTGATACCGAGTATAGGAATGATGCTTGAAACTAAGGATGCTATAGAAAATATTAATGATTTTTCTGATGTTGATTTTATTTCAATCGGTACAAATGATTTAACAGAAGAATTATATAATTTTGATAGAATGACCGAGCTAAATAATCATCAATTATATATTGATGATTTATTAAATAGAATAACTAAGGTTATTAATTTTACAAAAGATAATAATATTGAGCTTTGTCTATGTGGTGAGCTTGCAACTATTAAAGAAGTGGCACTTGAGCTATATAAAATTGGAATTAAGGATTTATCAGTTTCTCCACAATTAATTAAACATTTAAATATTTGTTATAAAGAATTTACAAGTGAATAAATATTATAAAAAAACTCATACTATTAATGTCAAAATATGAGTTTTTTTGTGGTGATATAATGAAAAATACAGGAATATCAAGAAGAATAGATGAATTAGGTAGAATAGTAATTCCCAAAGAAATAAGAGATAATTTAAATATTAATTCTTTAGATTCATTAGATATTTATATTGATAACGGAAATATTATATTAACTAAAATGAAAAATAAGGATGATTATATTCATCCTGTTGTAGCCTTTATGAATGCTATTAATACTAAAAATTATTCATTTTTAGTTATTGATTCTATAGAAATATTATATTCAAATAATAATAATTATCATAAGGGAATGAAACTAAATAAATATTTTAGTGATAAATTGGATTCAATTAATAAAATAGAAACAAGTCATAGAACTATTAATGAATTAGTAGATAATATTAATCTTAATGATGATATTTATTCTATTAAGCTTGAAGCATTTAATGACAATAATATTTTTATAGTAATATTAGCTCCTATGATATCTAAAGAACATAAAGACTTATTAGAATTAACAAATTGTTTTGTAAATAATATTTTTAATTAATCAATCTCATAATATTGAAAATGATATTTTATTATAGTAAAATAGTTTAAGATTAGGAGGTATTTTATGAATAAGAAGATATTAAAAAGCTATGCAAAACTTATTGTTAGAGTTGGTGCGAATGTTCAAAAGAATCAAGATGTTATAATTAACGCTAATGTTGAGGATAGCTATTTTGTAAAATATTTAGTTGAAGAATGCTATAAGGCTAAAGCTCGTGAGGTTAGAGTTGAGTGGAAATACGATGAATTAGTTAAATTGAATTATAAATATCAAACAGTTGAGACTTTAACTAATTATCCAAAGTGGAGACTTGAAAAGATGGCTTATCAGGTAGAAACATTACCGGCTGTAATTCATATTGATAGTAGTGATCCTGATGCTTATAATGAAATTGATCAGGATAAGATGACAGCTGTAAGAAGAAAAAATGGTCCTGTTGTAATGAAATATCGTGAACAAATGGATAATAAATATCAATGGTGTATTGCAGGTATTCCAGGAGAAAAATGGGCTAAAAAGGTATTCCCAGATGTATCTACAAAAAAGGCTGTTGAGCTTTTATGGGATGCAATATTAAAGGTTTCTAGAGCTTATGGTGATGGAGTTAAGAATTGGGAAGAGCATAATAAGAATTTATTAGAAAAATCATCTATGCTTAATGATTTACATATTAAAAAGCTTACTTATAAATCAAGTAATGGCACTGACTTTACAGTTGAAATTCCAGAATGTATGAAATTTGAGGCTGGTGGAGAATATACTTTAGGTGGTGTATATTATAACCCTAATATGCCTACAGAGGAATGTTTTACATCACCAGATAAGAATTCAGCTAATGGTGTTGTTATGGCAACAAAGCCACTTTCAGTAATGGGAAGTGTCGTTAGTGATTTTGGATTTAGATTTAAAGATGGTAAAATAGTAGAGGTTATTTCTAATAAGCCTGAAGAAAAAGCACTATTAGAAAAGCTTATTTCCTTAGATGAGGGTGCTTCTAGATTAGGAGAAGTAGCTTTAGTTCCATTTGATTCCCCAATTAATCAAACAGGATTATTATTTTATTCTACATTGTATGATGAGAATGCATGTTGCCATTTGGCAATTGGTAGAGCATTCAATGAATGTATTAGAGATTTTTCTTCTTTAACAGAAGAAGAAATCAAAAATGTTGGATTAAACACTTCAATGATTCATGTTGATTTTATGATTGGTTCAGAAGATTTATCTATTAAGGCATTAACATATAATAATGAAGAAGTAGTAATATTTAAAGATGGTAATTGGGCAATTTAGGTAGCCTTATGAAAAAAGTATTAGTATTTGTTCTTGTTTTAGTAGGACTATTAACCTTAATAATATGTTCACTTTTGTTATAAAAAAAGGAGGTCGTTTGACCTCCTTTAAATTATTATTCGATTGCGATGGTTTTTTTAGGCTCTTCAATAGGTTTAAGCTTATTAATTGAAAGGGTTAAAATACCATTTTCGTATTTAGCTTTAATAGTATCCTCACAAATATCATTTAAATAAAAGCTACGGCTTACACTTCTAAGGCTACGTTCACGAATAATGTAGTTTTTATTTTTATCCTCTTCATTTTTAGTTTTGTTTACACTAATAGTAACTGCACCATCTAAAACTGAAATGTCGATATCCTTTTTATCTACACCAGGAATATCCATAGTAATAAGATATTGATTATCATTCTCTTCAATATCTGTTCTCATTTCCTTAGCTAATGCCTCATTAAATAAAGAATTAAAGCTATCAAAGAAACCTAATTCATTTTTTCTAGTAATCATAAAATTAACCTCCAATTATATCATTTTCATTTTTTCTATTATTATTCAATAGTAATAGTTTTTTTCTCCTTCTTTTCAGGAGCCTTAGTAAGGATAGTTATATATAATAAACCATTCTCATATTTTGCAGACATTTTTTCTTCATCAATTTCACCAAAGCTTACAGTACGCTTTAATGTCATAGGATGTCTTTCACGAATAAGATATTTCTTATTCTTTTCTGCGTTTTGCTTTGCGGTAATAGTCATTTCACCATCATCAAATGTAATATGGATATCCTCCTTATTTACACCTGGGATTTCTGCAATAACTAGATAAGAGTTTTCTCCTTCAATAATATCAATAGGGAAGCTCTTATATCCTCCATCATTATAGAATAAATTATTCATTTCATTTACTAAATCATAAAAATCATTTCTCATTTTAAATTACCTTCCTTTTCTTTCTCTATAATTGGCACTCTATATGTCTAACTGCCAATTACACTTATAGTATACCACTATTTTTGGCAATGTCAACACTAGAGTGCTAATTTTTTTAAATTTTTTTAAAATAATAAAAAATAGAGCCGTTAAGCTCTATTATAATATCTCCTTCATAAAGTGACCTCTAGTATCAGTCTCTTTATTAAATAGATTAGTTTTATTCATATTTTTAATTTTTTCTAAAAACATTTCAACAATATTTCTAGCCTCACTTCCAGATTCTTTAGTTAAATCTATTCTAAAGGTATTTATATGTTTAATGTTTTCTAAATCATCAATAAGATTTAATATTTTTCCATTTAATATTGTAGTTGTACAATCTTGATGTGATATTATTGGGAATATTCCATATTCATCCTTAAGAATATATTCATTCTTTTTACATTTACCACATTGATTCATTACCTTTAAAGGACAATAATGAGTAAACATCATTTCTGCTTTTCCATATACAATCATCTCTAGATTAGGATAAAACCCATATTCATCATAAAAAGAAGAATTAAGCTCATTAATATGATCTAAATTCATTTCATGAGAAATGCATATTCTTTTAGCCTTTAAATGATGTAATAAAGCTACAGTTTTATGATTTACTACATTTAATGAGAAATCTGTATTATATTCATTAGTATCCTTATAATATTCAATTCCTCCATAGCCACCAATTAATAGCTTTCCTTCTCTATTTTTAAATTCATTTTCATTTCTTCTAATAATATTATTAAAATAAATATCTTTTATTTTTAGATCCTTTATAGCATTATATTGTTCTAAAGTTCTACATTTAACTGATAGTCCTAAATCTTCTTTTATTTCGGTTAATTCATATTTGTAATCTTTAATAGAAGGAGAGACTCTATTAATTAATCTCATTTTATTTAGATTATCGATAGCTAATCTTCTAATTTCATTTAATTTACTATTAGGAATAAAGGCATTATCAACATAATAATTGAATTCATAAATAAAATAAGGAGTATCATTTATTTTATTAAATTGTTTAAATACCATATCAGTTGTTAAGGGATTATTGATAGCTTTATCAATATTCCATTCGGATTCAGTATAAGAAGTAATTCCATCACATTCAATTTCTACATGAAGCTTATTATTTATTTCTCCATAAATATTAATATTAATAGGAATTCTATTATATTCTTTTGGATAAGATTTATTCAATTCATTAGTATATTTAATATCCTTTGTTTTGTAAATATCATTACCAACTTTAGCGTCCTCTTTAAATTTAATAATACATTTATTACTAATAGAATTTACTAAATTATCATTTAAATCATATATTCTTTGTAAGGCAATATTAATATCAATTCCATCATTATCAATTCTAATAATATCTCCTTGATTAATTTCCTCATTAAGTTTTATTTCATAACGATTATTTTTAAGTTTTTTACTAATATAACCTATCTTATATCCATAATTATTTGGTCTTGAAATATTAGAAATATCCTTTTTATCCTCATGAAAAATATATCCTTTAGTAAAGGTTCTATTAAAGGTTCTATTAAGCTTAATATCCTTTTTATCAAGCTTATTATCTAATGCTAATCTATAATGCTTAATTACATTCGCAACATATTCAGGTTCCTTCATTCTTCCTTCTATCTTTAAAGAATCTATTTCTTTTAATTCATTAATATAATCAATAGTATTTAAATCCTTCATAGATAAAATATAAGAATTAGTTAATACTTCATTAGTTGTAGTATTAATTAGTTCATATTTTTTTCTACAAGAACCCACGCATCTACCTCTATTTCCACTTCTATAGCCAATAAGTCCGCTCATAAGACAATTTCCACTATATGAAACACATAAAGCTCCATGAACAAAGATTTCAATAGGTAAATTTATCCTTTTTTTAATATCTTTTATTTTTTCTATTGGTACTTCTCTAGATAATACTATTCTTTTAGCTCCTAAATCCTTAAATAGCTTAGCGCCATAATAATCATCTATTCCCATTTGAGTAGAACAATGAGCCTCCATAGGACTTAAATTTTTAACAATATAATTAAATAAAGCTAAATCCTCTACAATGACGCCATCAACACCTAATTCATATAAGGAATTTAATTGTAAGTAAGCATCATTCAATTCATTATTATAAACAATAGTGTTCATAGTTACATATATTTTAACGTTTCTTAAATGAGCATATTCTAATGCTTCCTTTAATTCTTCATAATTAAAATTATTGGCATAGGCTCTCGCACCAAATCTATTCATTCCTAAATAAATAGCATTACAACCATTTGAAATTGCAGCCTTTAATGCAGTCATATTTCCTGCTGGAGCTAGTAATTCTGTCATCATATCACCCTTTTTCGATACATATTATAACGTATTATTCATAATAATTAAAATATAAAATATAAATTATTTTTTTTATTATAAAATGGTATAAAAAAACGAAATAATGTTTATTTTTACTTTTAAATTAATTGACTAATATTTAATTTGTTGTTAAAATAAGAAATAAAGCGTTTCCAAAAAAAAACGATCTTAATATTTTTAGGGGGAATAATATGAAAATATTAAAAAAATTAGGTATTATTTCAATGACATTTGGATGTATATTAGCTTTTGCATCCTGTGGAAATGATACTCCATTAGAATCTTCAAGTAGTAATGGCTCTAGTTCAACATTAGAAACAAAGCCAAGTGAACCAATAGAAGAAGAAACAAAGGAAATGGTATCAAAAAGATTTAGTAGTATTTCTATTGATTACTCAAATGCTAAAACTATTTATTATTTTGGAGAAGAATTCTCTGATGAAGGCTTGATAGTAACTAATAACTTTGTTTGTACATATGTTGATGGTTCAAGGAAAAGTAAATCTGAACCAACTGAATTATTTTCAATAGATACTAGTGAGGTTGACTTTAATTCTGTTGGTACTTATCCAGTTAAAATCTCATCAAGAGTTGGAACAACAATCAATGAAAGAGCTTATAATATTGTAGTTAAGTCAAATCCTTTTGATGATGTAAAAGAGTTAACATATTTTGGTGGATTAAGTATTAAATATATGGCTGAAGATACCTTTAACAAAACATATAAGGTTCAGGATAAATTTAATTTTTCTAGTTCATTATTTAAAGCATCAGTTCATGTTGTAAAAATTGATGCGGAAGGAAATAAGACTGAAATAGATCAGGATGTTCCATCAACTTCATTAACAATTGATACAACTAATGTCCCAGTTGATAAAAATGGTAATTTAACAACAAGAGGAGTATTTATTGTTAAATATAGTTTTATTCAAAAGCTTACTATTGAAGGAAAGCAAGTTGATAATAAAATTGAATCCTTTACATATGTGACAGTTGTTAATCCAGTTACTAATATAGAAAAAATTTCTGTTGATGATACAACTTTTGAAGCTACAATAAAAAATCTTGATTTATCTAAATGGAGATTTAGAATAACAAGAGAAATTGGAGCTCCAGAAGAAATTCAATATAGTGATGAATTATTTACAGTAGTTGGATTGAATCAATATATTCCAATGGAACAAGAGGCTCAAATTACACTTAATGAAAATCCAGAAAAAATTTTAAGAGTCAAAGTTAAAATTGTTGAATCTTCTTTATATAATATCTTATTACAAGTAGATTTAAATAAAGGCATGGAAAAACTTGATGTAAATAATGACCCAATATTAGATGCAGAAGGTAAACCAACCTATAATACTCCAGTTACAACAACAGCTAGAACCCAAATAGATTCAGATGGTTATTGTTTTGGTACTGCTATTACTAGAGAAATTAAAGCAAGAAACTGTGATGGTATTGCCTTTAGTGTACGTACTAAGGTAGATTTATCATCTAAAGGTGGTTCTTTTGAAATTGTTATGCCTAAGGCTGGTAAAATATTAATTTTTGTAGGTTCAACAGGTGATGATGCTAGACCTATTAATGTGTCATTAAATGATGAATCAATTGAAGAAATTGTGGCAAAAATAAAGGATGTTCCTACTCGTTATGAAATTGATATTAATGAATCAGGAACTGTAAGCTTTACAGGTGAAAAGCAATTCTATGTATTTGGTGCCATTATTGTATTAGAGAGGTAATTTGATATGAAAATAAGCAAGAAATTATTTACTTTAGGATTATTTGCTTCTGCACTTGTATTAGCTTCTTGTTCACAGGCTAATAATACAACAACTAGTCCAGCTTCGTCTACAGAAACAAGTACAACAACAAGTACAACAACAAGCATCCCTACTAGTAAGCCAACAAGTACAACAACAAGTGTTCCTTCATCATCAACAGTAGCTCATGTACCTACTACAATTTATGCAGCTCCAGGCGCTAAAGATGGTGATGGTTCTAGTGAACATCCATATGATTTTTTCATGGCAACATACACTGCTTTACCAGGAGATACCATTTTATTAAAAGAAGGAGTTTATGATGAATATAGTTATCGTATTGAACTTCAGGGAAGTGGTTCTCAAGGAAATTATATTACTATTAAACCTGAGGTTCCTGGTTCTAGAGTAGTTTTTGATTTTAATAAAATGCGTTTTGATGGTACCAATAGAGGTATTCAAATTTATGGGGATTTCTGGCATATTCAAGATATTGAGATTTGTAATGCGGGAGATAATGGATTATATATTGCAGGATCACATAATATAATTGAAAATTGTCAATTTTATAATAATAAAGATACAGGATTACAATTAGGACGTGGCTATAGTAGTGAAACGCATATTGATGAATGGCCAAGCTATAATTTAATTAAAAATTGTACATCTTTTGCTAATTATGATGATGAAACATTAGGAGAAAACGCTGACGGATTTGCAGCTAAGCTTACTGTTGGTGTTGGTAATGTATTCGATGGCTGTATCGCATTTAGAAATTCTGATGATGGTTGGGATTTATTCGCTAAATCTGACTCTGGAAATATTGGTACAGTAATTCTTTATAATTGTGTATCATTTGAAAATGGTTATTTACCATATCAAATTGATAAACAAAATAGTGATGGTACTACAATAAAAACTTATGATACTATTAATGGTGATGGTATTGGCTTTAAATTAGGTGGTTCTGTTATGGAGGGTGATGTTATTGTAAATAACTCTATAGCCTTCGATAATAAACTTCATGGTATTGGAGATAATTCTAACCCTGGAACTCTTCAAGTTACTAATTTTACAGCATTTAATAACTGTGCTGGATTAAATTTAGATGGTACTATATCATCAAAGCGTGGAATAGAAGATGCTGTAAATAAATCAAATAACATTGATTTAGCTCGTTCTGTAAAAAGTTATAATAGTTATTATGGTATTTTATCATATATAAATAATCAAAGTGAATTTAAAGCAACAGGAGATTCAAATTATAATACTGATGCTTATAGAGGTTCGACTGCTTATTCAATTTTCCAAACTGAATATGATAAAGGTGAAATCTATAGAGCATTTACAGGTTGGGAGGATGCATCAAGCTATGCTTCTTTAACAGTTGACACTGCTTATTCTCGTGGTGAGTTGTATGAAGGCTTAACTGATGATTCATTTGTCGATTTATCTTCTATCAATGCAGTTTGTGATTCCAGAGAAAAATTGTCAGATTTATTATCTATTCATACTAGATATCGTAATGAGGATAATTCAGTAAATTTAGGTAATTTATTAAAACTAAAGGATGAAAAGCTATTAACTTACTGTGAGGGTAAACCAATTGGTGCAGTATTAGATAAAGCTTCATATGATTTATATCCACATTATGAAATGAATATGTATGAGGATGAATCTTATCAATCAATGACTGATGATGAAATTTTAGTTTCTTCTACAAAGGATGTATTAGAGGTAATTACAAGGGAAGAGGCAACTTTCCAAACATTTGATTTGCCAAAACTAATTAATGGCTGTGAAATTACATGGACTTCTTCAAATACAGATGTAATCGAAATTTCAAATAATGAAGATGTTTCAGTTTCTATTTCTGTTTTCTCTCAAGCAATAGTTCATGCACAGGAATCAGATACTATGGTTACATTAACAGCTACAATTACTCATAATAATGCTGTAGAAACTAAGACATTTAATATTAATGTTCGCACAAGAAACCAAGATGTTGGTGAGTTAACATCAATTAAAAATAATTCATTAAGAATTGAATTATTTGGAAAATATGTTGCTCCAAATATTTATCCTATTGATGCATCAAGTATTACTCCAACTGAGTTGCCAAAAAGTAAATATAAACTTGAATATTCATATCAATATGCACCAGATGGAAATTCAAAATTTAATTATATAGATGGTGTATATACATCAGTTCCAGGAGTTTATCGTGTAACAGTTAAAGCAATATCAAAGATTTCTTCAAATACTGCAAGTTATACATATAATGTTTATGTCGTAGATCCTGATTGTAATATTGATTTTATTGGAAATAAATCAGAAGCATATTTAACAAAGGATGGCTTTAATATTTCTGGTAGATTATCAAATATTGAAGGTGGAATTTATACAGTAGTATCTACAGAACAAAGAGATGATATTACTCCAGAACAAATTTTAAACGATAAGGATTCACAATATTATCATATTACTGAAGATAATATTATTGCTCCATTTAATGCAAACAATGATACTTTAGTAAATAGTAATGTTCAATATTATGTATATTATGTTGTTACTAACGCAAAGAAAAATTTATCTAAGACTTCTCAAGTATATTCATTTAGTACAACATTAAAGGAAGTAAGTACAAAAGAAGATTTCTATAGTCTTGCAACTACAGGTAAGATTGGTGCTGAAAAAGCAAAAACACCTACAATTTATTATTTATCAAAAGATTTAGATTTTGAAGGCTTCAATTGGCCAGTTTTAAATAAAGCAAATGTTGATTCATTCAATCAATTATTTAATGGTAACAATCATACAATTTCTAATGTTACAATTGAGGGTGCTGCGGATGGTGAAAAGGCATTAACTTTAAATTTATTCTATAAGATTTCTTATGGAACCCTAATGAATTTCAAGTTTGATAACATTTCTATAACAAGTACTGATAATGAATCTGCTAATTATGGTAAGCAAGTAGGTATTGTTGGTGATTTACAAAATGGTTATTTACATAATATTAGAATAACTAAGTTTAAAGGCTCTGCAAAAGAATCAGTTGGTGCTTTAGTTGGTCAAGTTACTGGTGGTAAGAATTATATTTCTAATTGTTCACTAGTTAACCCTATTCCAGAAGATGTTAACAATAATCCTTATACAATTTCTTGTACAAACAAGTATGCTGCTGGTTTAGTTGGTAATGCTCAGATGAATTCAGATCAATCATTACTTGAACTTACAATGACAAATTGTTATGTAAATGCAGTAATTGGTGATGGCAAGGACGTTGCTGGAAACTTTGGTGGTATCTTAGGACGTGCTAAAAATGATAGTGTTAATTATTTAATTGATATTTCAAAATGTGTGTTCATTGGTACTGTCATTGCGAAAGGCCAATATAATGCTGGTATTGTTGGTGATTTTGATAATGGTTCAGGCTTGATTAGAATTAACAATTGTTTATCAGATGTAGTATTTATTTATAACGGGTTAGTATTAGATGCTGTAAAAGCTTATGAAGAAAATGCTTCACAACATTATGCTCATAAGAATTCTAATCCAATTATTGGACGTGCTGTTAAGGGTGAAACTGGTATATATCAATGTGGAAGTAACATCGGATCTTGGATTGAATATTATGCAGAAAGTGTATATTCATTATCATTAGTATTTGATATGAGAAATGATGAAACTGATGAACAAGAGATACTATCCGAAGCAATTGTTTCAGGTTTATTAAAATTGGATATTGAAAATACTTGGGTATTTAAGCAAGTATTAGATGAATCTGGAAATCCAGTTGGATACGAATTATATTTAAAATAATTTTTAAAGAAATTGAGTGAATTTATGAATAATTCACTCTTTTTTATTGACTCTCTAAAATTTGAGGTTGTTTGTAGGTTGGTAACAACCAATCGTTTTAAAGATTTTGAAAAAAAAGGAAATCAACCCCTTCAAAAATTTGGTTGGTAGATTTCTTTTTTTTATATGGCAAATAACTTTTTTAATATAATTATTGATTATTTCTTTTTTCCAGTTTTCAAACATTCCAGCTAGATCATTGAATTCTTTTAATGAAGATTCCTTTAGTCTATTAATCCAATCATTCATAAAAGCATCCGCATCCTCATATTTAAGGCTCCTTATAGCTTTTAAAAAATCCTGACACAAAATATAAGCTTCAGTTAATTCACTGGATAATTCTAACGAAGAAGTAATTATTTCATTAGCCGTACATCTTTTTTTAGTTAATGGATTATATAGATTATCTCCATGTATATCTATAATGTAAGCTGAAAGAATACGCCAATTATTCTTTAAAATCTTATACTCAGGTGTATCTTTTCTAAAGGATGATTGACACTTGATTCTTACGTTGTTAAATGCATCTTCAACATATCTTAAAAAATGGAAAGTATCAATGATATGTGTAGCATTTGGAAAACATTTCCTTACAATCGTACGATATGCTTCATACATATCTGTAATAATATATTTTACTTTAGTTCTTTCTTCCCAAGGGATATTATAGTGTTAATCAGCATTTTATTTACTAATTATATTGATATAAATAATCAAAATAAAATAGGGAATAGCCTAAAATAATTTGAATATATTTAAATCAAATTGTTCAAGGATACTCCCTTTATGGTATAATGATGATAGTCATAACGGAGATAACGATAGAGAAATATGTCCAAGCTTAGGTCATGTTGTAGGAATGAATGCAAAGGTGGCATTAGTAACTGAATGTAATGCAGAGGGTATGTCCCATCATATTACATATTATTATTGGAATTTTATTGGTTGGTGTGATCAAAGTGGAAGATGCTTTAGGGTCGAAAACGGAATGATTGGTTATAAAGAATAATGCTAATATTTGTTTAGCGTGGGAGAGGAGAGAATTATGCTTGAATTAAAAAATGTAAGTAAAATATATCAAACGAAGGAAGAAAAGGTATTTGCGTTAGATCATATTAATTTATCATTTAAAGATAATGGACTTGTATTTATTCTAGGACAGTCTGGTTCTGGTAAAACAACTATGTTAAATGTCTTGGGTGGTATAGATTCTATGACCGAAGGCGAGGTACTTTATGATGGTAATTCTCTTTCTTCCTTATCGCTTGAGGAGTATAGAAGAGATATTATAAGCTTTGTATTCCAAGAATATAATCTATTACCTAAGCTTAATGTTTACGAAAACTTAGCTTTGGTAATATCTTCAAAAGAAAAAGAAGAAAAAGATAAGCTTGTTAAGGATATTCTTTCTAAAATTGGTCTTGAAGGCTATGAAAATAGAAGGGTAAATGAGCTATCCGGCGGGCAAAAACAAAGAATCGCAATCGGAAGAGCACTAGCTAAAAATAGTAAAATATTACTTTGCGATGAACCCACAGGGAATCTAGATTCTAATACAAGTAAAGATATTATTGAGCTATTAAAGGTAATTTCTAAAGAAAAATTAGTTATTGTTGTATCTCATAATGAGGAATTGGCTAATTGCTTTGCAGATCGTATTGTACATATAAAAGATGGAAAAGTGGACAATGATGAAGAAATTCATGATTTAACAGATAATTCAAATCAAGAAATAAAACAGAATACAATGAACTTTAAAACTATATTAAATTATGGATTAAATAATTTATCTAGTCATAAGTTTAAAACTGTTATTTCCGCTATTTTACTTGTTTTATCCTTCATTTCTATTGGTTGTATGGCAATATGCTTAACCTATAGCTCTGAATCTATAAATTATAAATTAAGTAAAGATGATAAATTTGAATATGTCGTAAGTAATTCGGGATCCCAGGATTTCCCTATGGCTGCATATTTTGGGCAGGAATTAAATGATATTAATTCTATTATTGATTCTAAAGTGAAATGTGATGGATATGATATTAATGGTTTTATTTATTATGTGATTGAGGGCAATGAAGATATTTTTCATTCCTTTGATTTCTATTTTAAGGAGCCACTAAAGGACAATGCTTGTTATATAACAGATTATTATTTATATTTTGTATTGGGTAAAGAACATGATTATAAAATAAATAATTATTCTGATTTATTAGATTTAAAGAATACAGAAGTATATTATAAGGATATTTTTCAATATACTATTGCAGGTATTATAAAAACAGATTATTTAGATTATTATAATAGCGATTTAAGTCAAAAAACTATTGAGGAATTTCCTATTGGTCTTAGAGACTCTGTGACATTATCGGATAGAGTTCATTATGAATACAAAGTTCTATATGGTAATAAAACAACATTTAACTCATTAGAATTGGGCGAAAATTATTTATATTATTCTAATTCTGATTTAACAACTATTTCCTGTGACATGAAGGATGAAACAAAAAAATTAAATTATATTAGTATTAATTTTAATGAATCTGCATCGAATTATGAATTCTTCACAAATGAAGGTTATTTTGCATCTATATTTGAAGAATTTGATACAACAAAAAAAGTAACCTTAGCGAATGATGAAATTGTGCTTGGACCAGAATTATATGAAATGCTTTTCAATGTAAAAATAGATTGGGTCGATTTTTATCGTGAATATCATACTGCTATATATAATTCTAATCCGCTTGTCAATGCTATACCGCATTTAGGAGAAACCATATCCTTCACTATAAAGGATAACCACAGAATAATTGAGATAAAAAATGTTAAAATTGTTGGTGTAGAAGTACAATTTGGTGTTTACACTAAATACTTTTATGTGAATAGAAATATGCACGGATTAGAAAATATTAATATTTGTAAAAAAATTGTAAGCAAGGTAGATTGGCAAAATATAGGCAATAAATACAATACAGTTGTTTCCTTAAGAAAGGATAATATGCTTTTAAGTGGAGTAAGATTTGACGTAGCTTATGATTATGAGCCATTTATTACCTATATGCTATATTTTTTCATTGGACTTGCGGTTATCTTTGCATTAATTACAATTACATCTATTATTAATCTAGTTATTCATAGAATTAATGATAATAAAAAGGAAATTGGTATATTATATGCTTCTGGATGTAGAAGGAAGGAAATAATCTTAATGTACATGATTCCTATTATATTCATTGCATTAATAACCCTATCTATTGCAGTTGTTGTAATTATTGCGGCTTGTATTGTTACAAATAATCTTCTAATGAAGGAAGGAATAGGATATATAGCTTTATTTGCTATGAATTGGCAAACCATATTGCTTTTAGCTTTTACATTCTTATTTACTATATCTATGGGTGTTATTCCACTATATAATTATTTGAGAAAGAGCCCAATGGATATCATAAGAAAAACATATTAATTTGGGAAAAGTCGATTTGATTCAAATCGGCTTTTTTTCTAGTGTGCCGGGCATGGCACTAATCTTACTGGTGAAAGTCCAGTCACGGGTAAATACCTAGAAGTGTAGCAAAACCTAAGTCATTAACAGTAATGTTATTGCTGAAGGAAGCATCTAGCAAAATTCTTTAGCCTACGCATAGAAACTTGATGAGGCAAAACGGTGGATAAGGTTCATTTAAAACTAAAGTCCAAAAGGTAAACGTAAAACCAAGATAGTAAATCAGGAGGTTTTAAAACGGAATTACCCCGGGAGGCCCTAACGCGTAAAATACGTGCAATAAAAAGCAAATAGTTAGGGAGTCAGCTGAGGTCGTAGTATGTGAGAAGCCACTCACAAAAGGACCTAATGTTTATATAGTGCGAATCACTATAAGCAATG
>JBGVLG010000031.1:0-3431 GCA_045124155.1 Anaeroplasma sp. | reverse complement strand
CTAAAACTAGTTTTTTGAAAAATTTAGTAGGTTCACTTAGCCAACTTACTCTTTGAGGTACTTTTACCCTTAAATATCCCTTATTTTCTAGGTCTTGAGTGCAATATTCAGCAGAATATGGATCATATGCTACTTCTTTTATATTCCATTGATTTTCTTTTGCTCTTTCTACTATATCATTTACTAAATAAGTATAGTCTACTACATCTCCCGGAGTTAATGTACAGTAATCATTTTCTAATTTAGCCCATTCTATATACGGAACTCTATCTGTTCTTTCATGTTTACTCGCACTCTCTTCAGCAATAAATCCTCTAGCGGTAATTGCATATCTTCCGTCTTCTAACATGAATACAAAAGCTTCTGCTGTTAAGTCAGTTGCCTTTGATAAGTCTAGGCCTACTACGCAGTCTAAACCTTTAGTTAATTCTAAAAATTCTTCTTTTGATACTGCTAAAGCCTTAAATTTGTCCATTGCACCGTCCATAAAGCCATTATCATTAGCATTTTGCCATAAATTACACCTTTTAGTGAGAAATTCTCTTATTTTGGCTATATCTCCACTACCATATGCCATGTCATGATCTGCTTTAATCTTTTTATATAAACCTTGCGCATATTCATTTCCGTTTTCTATTTCTAGTAGCATCGGATTTGCTTTTGCCCAACATGACTTATCATGAGGATTGTCGTCTTTGTCTAATTCTCTTATGTTAACAAAATAATCTTCTGCTTTAATTAAACCTTGTAAAATCTTTTTGCATACTTCTTCTTCCTTCTTACAAGGACTATTTTCAGCATCTTTACCTGCTGTAGTGATAACATTTAGTAATTCTTGTGGTCTTTTACCAAATGCAGACTTAATTACATCGTAAACATCTGATTTTTTCCATGCATGATACTCATCAATTATTGCTATGCACACAGATAAACCATCTTTGTTTTCTGTTTCTTTGCTTAAAGCTTCCATTGAACCTTTACGTTTTTTATTTGTAACTTTAGTTTTTTTAATATCTAATTCCTTTGCAATCTTTGGGCTTTTACCTCCCATAGTACAAGCATCTTCCCATACTATTTTCGCTTGGTTTCTATCATAACCACAACAATAAACATTGGGTGACATCTCAAATTTACGTTTATTCACTTCAAATGGCGGATAATAACAATCTGATACCATGCCAAAATCAGCTATTCCAGACTGAATTGTCGATTTAGCATGTCCTCTGGCTACTTTATTATAAGAATAATTAAACCGCCTATAGCCTTTATCTTTATTTACCCAACCGAATAAACAACCTAAATCATATTTTTGATAAGATACCAGTTCGATTGGATCGCCTGCATAAATTCCTTTTACGTGAGTACACCTTTTACTGAACCAGTTAAATATTAAATCACTCCTAGTAAAGTCAAATATATAAGGAAAATCATCGTCATCTTGCCTTAAAAGGTCTTTTAAATGCCTTTCACAGCTTAATTTTTCCCATTTACAGGCTATTCTTTCCCCTGTTACTACTTCTATAGCATATTTATGTGTTGGATATTCTATATCTATCCACGGAAAATCTTTTACCTTTTCATAGAACTCTTCTATATTAAAATTAATATAAGTCATCGTCTGCATCATCATCCTTTGTCACTTGTTTAGGAACACATCTTATTGCACTTGCTATAGTCATTAAGTTTTCTTTTTCTATCGAAAACATTTCTTTTCTTTTTGGGCCTAAACTTTTATCCATTGATATATATTGTGCAGTCAATTTAGCTTGTAAATTGAAATAGGCTTCTTCTGTTAATTCAGATGTTCCACTATTCCATTTCTCTTGTAATTGTTGAATAGTTTCGTAAATAGTTTCTCTTCTTTCTATTATTTCATCACACTCAGCTTTTAACATACAGTATCTGTTTATAACCGAACTAAAAAGGTCATCATCTTTTTCTATCTTTTTCATTAGTTTAGAAATTCTTTTGTATTCTAAGTCTGCTTTAGGGTTCGCCTTTGTTTCTGGAAATTCCCTCATTTTTACCTTAGAAAGTAAAGACTCTTCGCCTTTCTTCCTTTGTTCAATTTCCGCTTTTGACCTTTTTGAAACATTGTTATCTTGAATCAATGCTAAATATGATTTTGCAGGTCGCCCCATGAGCCCCACCTCCTTTATTAAAATAAAAAAGACATACATTTGTATGCCTTATTCTACATATTCCCAATGATAACCATTAGCTGTTTTTCTTTTCCCTGTACAACACATAGAAATCCCTGAAGGATGAATATTGAATTTTCTACTCGCTTCACCAATACTTTCAAAAAATTCATTTAATTCTATGCAATGTACCCTCTTACTTTTAGGATTATTTTTACCACTATTTGCTTCTTTTAATCTTAATTTATGTTCTTCTGATATATGTTTACCATACATAGGATGATTCTCTCCATGTTGTGCTATGCTCATTTTTATTCTACTTTCTTCTGTGCGTTTCTTACCATAATTAGGATTATCCTTTCCTCTTTTCCCATACATAGGATTTTTGTCTCCTGAGTATTTTCCTTTCTTTGATTCACTCATTTTCTTTTTAGATTCATCACTATGATGTTTGCCAAACATATTATTGTTTTCGCCAATATTTTTACCTTTATGTGATTTACTTAGTTTTTCTTTAGTTTCTTTTGTTGGTCTATTGCTTTGTCCCCCATATTGTTTATTATAACCAACCCTATCATTACAAGTCATTAATTCAAATATATAATACTCTTCTGTTTCATTTAATTTTTCTTCTTCGCATTCGCATAAAATATCAAATTCAAATTTTTCTTTCCCATATTTTCTCCACGACTTTTGCAAATGTATATTATCATGATTCCCTCTTTCTAATTTATTTTTATGACTTTTAAATCTTAATTCTATATCAATTGATTGTCCTATGTAGATTTTCCCATTTACTGTATTTTGAATCATATAAATTCCACAAGTCATATTAAACACCTCTTTTTACTTTATACGTATATTATAACATATAGTCATACGACTTGCAAGTATTTAATAGTTATGATATACTAAGATAAAAGGAGTTGATAATATGGCAAATAAAGAATTAAAAAATAGGACTCAAATAGGCTCTGCTATAGATAAAAAGCTTTATGAAGAGTTAAAAAACTACTCTAAAGAAACTAGCATCCCTATTTCAAAACTATTAGATAAAGCTATTAAAATGTTTTTAGAATCTACTAAATAGTAGGTTCTTTTTATTTGTATTTCATTGGTAAACATTGGTGTATTCAGTACAATTACACGTTTTTTTAATTATTACTATTTTCATACATAAAGCAAACATTTGTACTTTTGGCTTATTTTGGTTGTGTTTAAATAAAGGCTCAACCAAGCCATTTAAAGAAGATAGGCTTTTCTAAGTATAAAAAATACGATAAAAGAACT
>JBGVLG010000030.1:0-6404 GCA_045124155.1 Anaeroplasma sp. | reverse complement strand
TATGACGATAAAATTGGTTTAGATATGTTAAAACCTATGACAGCAAGTTTCGGATATACAGCATTAAATGAATTATGTTTATTACACAATGGAAAATCATTACGTGAAGATAATTCATTTGCTATGGAAGTATTAACTTATGTTGATAAAAAGATTAAAGAGTTTAAAGCAGAAGATGGTTGGTTATATGCTTTATACGGTACTCCAGCAGAAAGTTTAGTAGGATTACAAGTAGAGCAATTCAAAAACCGATTTGGATTAATTGAAGGAATTTTTGATAAAAAATATGTATCAAATAGTTTCCATTTACACGTATCAGAAGATATTACACCTTTTGAAAAACAAGATGGAGAATATGATTTATTCCATGTATCAACAGGTGGACGTATTACTTATACTAAATATCCTATCAACTACAACTTAAAAGCTATTAAAGATATTTTAAGACGTGGTATGGAATACGGATATTATCAAGGTGTAAACTTAGCATTATCATATTGTGATGATTGTGGTCATCAAGAGTTAGATATGCACGTATGCCCTAAATGTGGTTCTGATAATCTAACTAAAATTGACCGTATGAATGGATATTTAAGTTATTCTAAAGTTAAAGGCGATTCACGTTTAAATGACGCTAAAATGGACGAAATTGCAGACCGTAAATCAATGTAAGGGGAAATGAAAAATGCGAGTAATGAATATTGACAAATGCAACCTTCTCAATGGAGAGGGTTGCAGAATTATCTTATGGGTTTCTCATTGTGAACATAGTTGCCCTTTCTGCCACAATGGTTATTCTTGGAATGAGAATTTAGGAGAATTGTTTAATGAAAATCATATGAAAGAAATTTATGAAGAATTAAGTAAGCCATATATTTCTGGAATTACATTCAGTGGCGGTGACCCTCTAAGTTACAAAAATTATAAAGATATTATTGGGTTATCTAAACAATTACGAAAAGATTTTCCGAATAAGACACAGTGGTTATGGACAGGATACACATATGAAGAATTAATGGAAATGCCACAGAAAGAAATTCTTGAAACTATTGATGTGTTATGTGACGGAAAATTCAAAATTGATTTATTGTCACCAGAAAAACATTGGGTAGGAAGCTCAAATCAGCGTGTTATATCAGTTCAAAAAACATTAGAAAAAAATGAAATTGTTTTATATGAAGATTAGAATTCAATTCTAATCTTTTTTTTATAAAAAGGTTGATTTTATGTGTTCCATATGATATTATATAAGAGTGGTAAAAATAAACAATTAGGAGGACGTGAGTATGAAACGTGATTTAGTGTGTATCAAAGATATTGTCAGTGGTGAAGGGATGATTTTTAGTAAAAAAGGTGATGTTTGGGAGGTTATTCGTAGAACATCAAATACTGTCTTATTGAAGAAACGAGATTTATTTGAAACTATTACGATAACTATTGATGTGTTAAAAGAACATTTTAAGGAATGCGAATAAAATTTAACTTTTATTCATAAAAATGGGAGGAAAAACAATGTTTTCAGTAGTTTTTTGTACAATTTGTTGGTTTTTAATCACTATTATTAATCTATATAATACTAAATGTTGTTTTAAAACAAACAAATTCATCGGAATGCTAAATTTAACAGTGACATTTATGACGTTTACGGTATTTCTATTATATTTATTTACTTATTACATCTAAAAGAAGTAACCTATAATTAGGTTACTATTCTTTTAGGATAATTTGGAATATATATCATAACAGATAATATAATAAATGTAAAGGAGATGTTAATATGAACAAAAAGATGTTTATAGAATTATCAAAAATCGTAGATGAAAGAGTAGAGATGATGATTGAGAAATTCAATACAACTATCGAAGAATACGAGAGTAATGGAGCGACAGAACAATATATGTATTTGAGAGATGTAGCAAGAAAAGAATTACTTGTTAGTTTAATCGGTAATGAAAAGGTATTAGACGCACTTAAAGAAGATTATGATAAAATACTTAACGGTGTAACAATCTTCACTATGTTTAAAACAGTTCGTATGTTGAAATGGATTGCCAAAACATATAATTATTATCTTGCTTCTAATGAGGTGTTATTAGAAACAGCAAGGGAAAATAATATAATTGATGAAGATGAAATTAAAGTTAGTGCAAATGGTTATGAATTCAATGAGTAATAAAAAATATTAAATATTTAAAAAAATACTTGTCAAAAATAAAAATATATTATATAATATAAATATAGCAATGAGTGATGGTAGACAAAATTCTTCAAATATCGACAATTACTCATTGCTGTAATTAATGCCTTTTATTAGTTCTAAGGTATTAACAAATTAATTATATAATATAATATAGGGGGATTCCGAATGTTTAAAAATATGATTGATGAAATGGTAGTTGTTTACGCTAAAGAAGGTGACGAGGAAGCTAAGAACGAATTGATTAAACGCTACACTCCAATGATTCATAAATTTATTAACAAATATCATAATGATTCGACAATGAGTAATGACTTAATTGAAGATTTATATAGCGAAGGTGTATTTGCTATTCTAACATCTATTAATAACTATAATCAAGACAAGTCAAAGTTTACAACTCACGTATTTTACCATATTCGTCAAGCTGTTCAAGTTGGATTACGTCAAACAGTGAAATCAATTAGAAACGGTGAAGGAAGTCTTAATTCCGAAATGAATGATGGTTCTGATATTAACACGATAACACTATACGATATTGTTAGTGATAATCGTATTAACATCGAAGAAGATTACATTGAAGATGAAAAAAGACGATTAATGTGGTCAGTTGCAAAAGAAGTTTGTACAGATAAGGAGTATCAAACATTCTGTTTATTGGCAACGGATGGATTGAGCTATGAAGAAATCGCTGAAAAATTAGATAGTACAGTGTCGGCTGTTTGTAGACGTAGACAACGTGCTATGGAAAAGATTCAAAAGAAAATTAGTAGTCTACAATAAAATGAAAGAGTGGATGATAATATGTCTAAGTTATGGAAAAGTGATAAAAGACCAAGTAATAATACCATTATGTTAGAATTGCAAAGATTAGAACGTATTACAGTTGCTTTAAGTATTGCTATCGCAGAGAAACGACAGAAACATATTATGAATGATTTGATTGAGCTAAATAATTCAATTACAGAACTAAGACGATTGTTAATTGAATTAGAAAATTAATATGGAGAGTGATTGAGTATGAGATTAGAAAATAAGATTAATGATTGGGTTGTATATTTTATTGACGAGTGGGAGGATGGAGATAATAATGTATACAAAATTCCATTAGATGAAGATGATTTGGATGAATTTGACTCTATTGATGAACATAAATTACATGAATTAATTGATTGCTTATGGATAAAAGATACATGGTTATATATTGAATTAAGTCCATTTTATCTCAAAGAACAATATGATGAAAAAATGAAACAATGGAGTAATGAAAAACGAGAAGAGTTTGATAATTATTGGAACGACAGATTATAAGAAGTAGGGAGAGATAGTGATGACTAAAATTTTAGTATTAGACCAAGCAACAAGCACAGGTGTATCAGTTTTTGAAACAAACGAAGAAGGATTTGAGTTATTATGGCATTGTTGCATAAAGGTTAAAGGTAATAGTATGGTAGAAAAGATGTTTTCTTTATGTGACCATGTTGAAGAAATCATTAAAGAAGAAAAAATTGACTTAATTATTTTAGAGGACGTTCAGAAGCAAGTCAATCAAAAAACATTCGGAGATTTGAATAAACTAATGGGAGGATTGTTAGAAGTTGCTCATAAACACTGTGTATTCTATGAAGTGGTTCATAGTAGTACATGGAGAAAAGGATTAGGAATTAAAGGGAGAAAACGTGAGGAATTAAAAAATGCTTCAAAACAATATGTATTAGATAGATATGGGATTGATGTAAGTGATGATGTTGCTGATTCGATTTGCATTGGAACATATTATTTATTAAACAATTAAGGAGAGATTGAAATGGTGAAAAAATATCGTAAAAAACCAATCGTAGTTGAAGCTATTCAATGGAATGGAATTAATCGTGGTGAAATTGAAATGTTTTGTGGATACGACAATATAGAATTTAAAGTTGAGATTCTAAGTGATTCTACGTTAGGATTACAACTAATCGTCAAAACACTAGAGGGAGATATGGTCGCTAGTCGTGGCGACTATATTATTAAGGGCATTTTTGGTGAATTTTATTCATGCAAAGAAGAAATTTTTGAAAAAACTTATGAATTACTACCAAAAGAGGAATAATTTCCTCTTTTATTTCATATTGTATAATATAAAGGAGAGTGTATGATATGAATAAATTATTGTTAGGTGGAATTGCTTTAGTATTAGCTATTGGATTTAAAATAAATACAAATAGAACTGTAAACACAGAACCTATTACGAATGATAATATTAAGTTAGATAATGCCATTGAAGAAATCAGAGCTATAGGACAATTAGTATTGACAGAAACAACAGGAACGGCTTCTATTAAATATGATAGTTGTAAAGGTAGATGGAATTGTTGGCTCACAAATACTGAAACAGTTGTATCATTAGATTATAAAGTTCTAATTGGTATTGATTTGAAAGATGTAGTATTTGTTGATGGCGGTACTGAAATTATCGTAATTACACCAAAAGAATTCAAAGTTTTATCTATCGAAACTGATAATAAGAAGATTGAGTCAGATTATTCATTTTTATCAAAAATACAATCAGATGAAGTGAAAATACAGCTTGAAGAAAAGATTGTTAAAGATATTAAGAAAGATATTATAACAGAAGAAATTAAGATAGAAGCGACTAAATCATTTGAAGATAGTTTGAGAAAATTAGCAAATAATCTAAAGATTAATGTCAGATTTTACTAAAAGATAGAATGTTTTCTATCTTTTTTTATATAATATAAATATAAGGAGATGGTATTAAATGAAAAAAGAAAATAAGCAAGGATTACGATTTGGTGCATTAGAAGTATTGGCGATTGTATTTGTCGTACTTAAATTAACAGGTGTTGTTACATGGTCATGGTGGATTGTATTAGCTCCTGTATTAATCCTTTTAGCGATTTTATTAATTTATTTTTTAGGACTAGGAATAATTTATTATGTAGAAGAGGTTAGAAAGTGATGGTTGTAAAACTATCATTTTTTTGTAAAAAGATACTAGATTATATTATATAATATGTGATATAATAAGTATTGTAAAGGAGATGAAATGAATGAAGAATAGATTTATTGATTATGTAACAGTTGTCACAGTATTACTATTTGTTATTGTATTTTGGAAATTTGCGGTATTTACGCTAGGTTCTTTTATGTTATGTATGGCTATACTTGTGTTAGTTGGAGAGTTGTTTAATTAGGGAGGTAGTATGTATGTTTACTATTAGTATTGAAACATTATTTGGATGTTTTGGTGGCATAGCATTACTTATTATCGGATTGTTTACATTTATTTCAGAAATGATAGTGATTATTAAGTATGGTGCTGATATATCAGATTTCATATTATTATTTATTGGAGCAATATTTATTTCTTTAGGTTCATTGGCTATTTTATGTTCTACAGGTATTTTAATCTTAGTATAAAAGGAGAATGATGAAGATGTGTGAAATTCCAAATGAAAAACAAAGACAATATACAGAAGAAATTTATAGTATTATGTATGATGTTAATAATATGAGTAGGGAACAATTTGAAAAAATTAAAACATTAATTATCACAGCTTATAAAGATGGTTATTTACAAGGCTCAAAGGACACTGACAGAGTTTATAGTATTTTATATAATGACGATTTTGATTTTTAAAAAAGTAAAAAAACAGTTGACTTTGAAAGTGTATATGATATAATATAAGTATAAGCGATAGAGATATGATATAAAATAAAAAAAAATTTTAAAACATATTGACTTATATCGTTTATATGATATAATATAAAAGTAATCAAGAATAAGGGAGAGATTCACATGGCAAAATTAACTAAAAACACTAAAACAACTACAACTTTAACTGAAAAGGGTATGTTAAATGAAGTTGGAGAAATCGTAACAGATGTTGAAAAATCAGATTTATTAGTTTTATTAGATATGTTCAACTCAAATGAAATTGATTTCACAATCAAATCACAATCTGTATCAATGAAAATTAAAGGTATTTATGATGGTGGGAACATTGTAACAGAAGAAGCTGTATATGACTTATTAGAGGTAATCAAACCATTAACATACAGTGAAGTAAAAATTAGTGCAAAATTAGTTGAAGAAGATGATTGCACAGAAGAATAAGATATGATATAGATATTGAATTAATTATTTCATGTCATGCGGAAGAATTTCTTCCGTATACATGAGCTAATTAGCTCTAAATATAAT
>JBGVLG010000029.1:0-2307 GCA_045124155.1 Anaeroplasma sp. | reverse complement strand
GAAGAACGTTATACTAAAGCAGAAGAATATGTTAAAGAAGTAGTTAGTAAAAATGATAACCCTGATGGTAGTATCATCGTCACTAGAGTGGATAATTGTATAACTATAATAACAAAATATGAATCAAAAGGTTATAGAATGTCAGATATTTATGCGTATGGATATACTAAACAAGAGGCATATGAACTTTGTCAATTTGATGTTATATTAGAAGCTATTAATACTTTTGCTGCCACTGGACAAATAGAAACTAGAAGACAATTTGGAAATGATATTGATATTGTTGTTGATGCTTATTTCGGTGAGGATAGAATTTATTGTGTTGATGGCGATGGAGAAGTAATATATAACTACTTTGACGAACAATAATTAATAGAGGGGATGGTTTTATGAATACAAATAAAGATTCTGCAGTACGATGCATGATTACTGCTAGTTATATTCTATCAACTATGTGTACTATATTTATATTCTTATCAATATTTAAAAGATCTTGGTGTATGGCTGCTATAGCCTTAGATATATTCTTATACATGGGAGTAATATTAATATCAGCTTTTATTATTAACGATTGTGAAGAATATAACGACGTTCCAGTTCTTGTAAATATTATATGTTGTATTGTATTAGCTGTTGAATATTTTATAATGGTTGTTGGCTGGGGTATATTTAATATTGCAAAATACGTTTTTATGTTCCCGGCAACAGTCTATTCGTTTATGATAAACTTATTTAATAAAGGAGATGTTAATAATGATAAAAATTAATAATAAAGCATGTTGGAGATTATATTCTATGGAAAAACCACCTAAAGATGGTATATACGACGTTAAACTTAGACCCAAACGCAGTAGACTAGGTTTTGAAGAAATAACTATAATGGAATACAAAAATGGTAAATGGATTATGACTTTATCAACTCTTATAGACAACTTTGAAGTTATTGCTTGGAAATATAGAAATGAAGTATCATGTAATATGGAGGTATAATTATGTTTTGGAAAATAGTTGAATGTCTAAATAATATTATGGTGAATTCTTTAACATCTGATATATATTCTAATGAAAACACTAATGATTTAAAAGAACAATGGCAAAAAAGAATTTGGTATAGTTCTGATGAACAAATCAATAGATATTTAGACAGACACGGTTTATATTATTCAATAGAAGAAAACGGAAGATATAAATGCGAGAACGTGTTAATCGACTATTTTGTAGAAGAACAAATTGATCCATATTATATTTAAAAAAAAGGGGGATATTTATGAATAAATTACAATTCAGACAACATTTAGAAAATAAATTTGATGGTGTTATAACTAAGGATACTCAAAGATACGTTAGCGTTAAATATAATAATAGAACTGTCATGGAAATTCATAGAGGAATGAATAGTTATAGAATAGGTATAAATAAAAAATTCATACCGGAAAAAGCATATTTAAACAAACTAATAAAAACTACTAAATCTCACTCAGCTAACAATTCTTATATAGAGATATACAGAGATAGTATTCCCGAATTAATAGTCATGGAATTAGATAATTATGTAAGTAATTTTATTCTATCTAATAAACTATAATAAGGAGGGATACTATGGATCAATCAATAAATTTAATGGTAAAAATGTTTAATAATTGGTGTAATAGCAAAGGAGTAAAAAATACTTTAGTCAATTATATTTGGTGGAAAGATAATGTTCTAAATAAAGGGGGAAAATAATATGAACTATTATTTGTGTGTTGATAATTTTAATGACATGCTATCTTTAACTATAGGAAAAGTTTATACTTCTACTAGAGAAACTGCGAAATGTATTTGGGTTATTAGTGATGCTGGACGCGAAGAGGGATATACAAGAAACAATTGTTTTAGAAAAGTAGAATTCATAGATTCAGATAATAAAAACTTTCAAATGAGAGATGTTACAACAGGTGAATTATTAGCATATTTAACTAAAAAAAATAAGGAGGATTAATTATGAGTTTAGAATTATGTTTCTATGTATGGTTATTAAAAAGAGATAAAATGATATGCGATAATATTCGTTTAGTTCCTTTTGTATATAACAAGTGCTTCAGAAATAATACTACTCCAGATTTAAAGGAAGACATTATTCAAATTGGATATTTTGGATTAATGACTGCAGTTGACAAATTTGATGATTCTCTTAACGTTAAATTTTCTGCTTTCGCCGCTAATGTTATAAAACAACACATGATTCGAGGAATTAAAAATCTGTCTTACGCATTAGGTACTAGAAATAAAAAAGATGGTACGATTGGAGACAATAATGCGCTCCCT
>JBGVLG010000028.1:0-43146 GCA_045124155.1 Anaeroplasma sp. | reverse complement strand
TTCTGGCATATTTAGTTAGCGGTAATCCACTTGAGAAGTAATCTTGTACAATACCATATTTTTCTTCTGGAGTCCTTTGAGTATATTGTCTTGGCATAGTTTAACCTCCTTAATATACTTAAATGATACCAAAATTATTATGAAATGGTAGGGTGGTTAAAATTTGTGGTCACGTAATAGTTGGTGATTTTACTTGTTGTACAAGACTTCCATTCAATTTAGACATAACTATCCTCCTAGGCTCTTTGAGTAAAACAATACTCTAAGAATTTTTCATTATCACATTCATGATAATATCTACTATTAAATACCTTAGTAAAATAAGACTTGCATGTAATTTCACCTTTATATGCAGCTTCAAAGAATAATATCATCTTAGCTCTAAAAGTATCTTCAAATGTATTTACAAATGTATATACATCAAAGTTATAAGATTTATTATAATGTTCTTCTTGCATAGAAATAATATCCTTTAATGATGTTAAATTAATCCATTCAGTTACTGCTTCAAAATTCTTAGTAAGTGAATTGTTAATTTGTTTATGGATATCATTTAATTTAAATTCACTATTAATTGCTAATAACTTCTTTACAAAATGATTCAGTTTGAATAGTAACTTTTTCAGCAGTGTAAGTGCAATATCACCTTTTACTTTATCCATACTACTCCTCATTTATACTAAAGTATCCTACCAACTGTTTGAATTGTCAATCTTTAGAATACTCTTTTTGAATAATTCACTACCATCAATTAATTCATATTCATCCGAATTAAAATCAAAACCATTAACACTAATAAATCCAATTTTATTTACTTTTATACCTTTTATATTTTGGATTTGATTTAATTCAGCTTTCAATGATACGATATCAAATGGCTTTTTTAGATACTTAACTTCATATATATAAAAACCATCTTTTGCATCTAAAGCCACATCAAATTCACCATTTGTTTTACTCACAGAATCATCATAATAATATGTGCCAATATTTCTAATTCCTTTTAAATTACCATTTTTCACTTGTAGTGAAAAATAAGTTCTACATACATCTTCAAATCTATGAGAGACATATGTATTAAGCGAATCCTTAATAAACTCATCATAAAAGGCATTTGGACCTAATATTTCTAAATTACTTTTGTAAGTATAAACATATGTATAATAAAATCTAATGGCATTATCTTTAATTTCATAAAATGATTTTTTAGAATCATTTGTTTTATTAATAGGAAACACTTTGCTTACTAGTCTTAATTCAATTAATGATTTAAGTGAAACATTTATTTTACCTGTTTTTTCTTTATCCAATAAGCTCTCAAGTTCACTATACTTCTTTTTAGAATTACCTAAAGCACTTATAATTCTTTTAGCTTGAATCTTATTTGAAGAATCACTTAATAATAAATTATCTGCATAATTATATACATTATTACTATTTTTTAAGAATGTCTTTATAATATTATCTTTTAAACTTATTTTTGGATTAATTGATTCATTTATATAAGGACTTCCACCAAAAACGCTATAGAATGCGACCTTATCATATGGAGTTAAATCATTATAATAATATGTTGATGCTTCTAAATAATTGAATTCTTCTATTAATAATGTTTCTTTAAATCTACCAAATAATGCATTACCTTCTTTTAATATTTCATTCATTATTTTCATGGAAGATCCAGATATAATTATATTTAAATTTTTTATGTGATTATCGATTACATTTTGAAACATACTATCAATATAGGAAGGATTATTAAGTGATTTTAAATATGGATATTCATCTATAACAACTACATATTTTTTATTTAATGAATCAAGATAAGAAAATACATCAATAAAATCATTGAACGTTACATAAGACGAAACAATTACTCCTTGCTTAATCATAGTTTCCTTAAAAGATTCAATATTCTTTTCAATTGTATCTTCTAAGCATTCAAAATAAATAGAATCATATTCTTTTATAGATTCCTTTATTAGAGTAGTTTTACCTACTCTTCTTTTTCCATATATTAAAATAGCTTTATTGTTTTCGTTAAATACACTTTTTATTAAATTTATTTCTTTTTTTCTACCATAAAACATAGCATCACCATCTTTACTGATTTTTTTATCACTGATTTTTTTGTCAGTATTATTATAACAAAAAGAAGTTAATTATGCAACATTTATAAAAAATAAAGACAATCATAATATCCATTAAAAATGAATCTCCAATACTATTATACACTTTTTAATAAAATCACAAGTTATCACTATCAATTTTAAAAAAAATGATTTTTAATAGTGATAAATGTGAAAAATTTAACTTTGTGATTATTTTATAGCTCCTAATATAATAAATTCACAATAAATTTATTATATTAAATAAAAAACATCTTTAGATTACAAATTCTTCCTTTTATGACTCTTAATAAGATATCAGAAAATTTATTCAAGTAATATTTTATTAAAGTCAATGTAAAAATGTACAACTAGTACATCTTCATTTTTTTATAGAATTTTTATATGCGGAGGTAAATACGTATGATTAATTATTTATATTTTCCTGTGTCTACTTGATAAAGGGCAGTTTAGAGTGTGCTGCTCAGTTTCATCAAGCAATTTCATTCTGTATTCCCTATATCTAGCATTATATTTAATAATAATTACAAGAATAAACTGAAAAGTATAGAAATAATTAGAAGAAATTTATGTGATATACTAAATAATGTTTCTTTAATAAAATGTAATAGTTTATATATAATATTCTCAAATTTTTTATTATTTTTTACATTTAATATGTAAATATAAAGTTTTTTGTATTATAATTAAAAAGGAAATTTTAAATGAGAGGTACAAATATGAATCCAATTAAAGAAGGAAAAGTAAGACAAATATATGATAATGGAGATAGCTTAATTTTAGTAGCTTCAGATCGTATAAGCTGCTTTGATGTTATTTTAAATAATACTGTAACTAATAAAGGAGTTGTATTAACTCAAATTAGTAAATTTTGGTTTGATTACACAAAGGATATATGTAAGAATCATGTAATATCTTTTGATTTAAAGGATATGCCAAAATTCTTCCAAAAGGATGAATTTGAAGGAAGAACAATAATGTGTAAAAAGCTTGAGATGCTTCCAATTGAATGTATTGTAAGAGGATATATTTCTGGTTCTGGTTGGAAGAGCTACCAAAAGACTGGTGAAGTATGTGGAATAAAGCTTCCTGAAGGATTAAAAGAATCTGATAAGCTTCCTGAACCAATTTTTACACCTTCAACAAAGGCTGAAATTGGAGATCATGATGAGAATATTAATTTTGAAAAAACTGTGGAAATTTTAGAAGCTAAATATCCTAATAAAGGATTAGAATATGCAACTAAGATTAAAGATTATACTATTGCTATATACAAGAAATGTAGTGATTATGCATTATCAAAGGGAATTATTATTGCTGATACTAAATTTGAATTTGGTTTAGATGAAAATGGTGATATTGTTATTGGTGATGAGATTCTAACTCCTGATAGTTCTAGATTCTGGCCACTTAGTGATTATGCTCCAGGTAGAGCTCAAAGCTCATTTGATAAGCAATTCGCAAGAGATTGGTTATTATCTAATGAACACAATTGGACTTTACCACAAGAAATTGTTGATAAGACAATTGAAAAGTATTTACAAGCATATAAGTTATTAACAGGAAAAGATTTATAATTAATTTATACAATATTACTGCTACATTTATAGGAGGATAATATGGCCTATACAAAGGAATATTTATCACAATTTTCATATTTTAATGGTATATTAGAAATAAAGAATATTGATGAAATTTATGATTCTCTTACTGAGGCAATATCAAGAAAATATTTTTTAGATTTTACTAATTCATTAATTGAAGAAAATAAACAGTTTACATTTGTTTATTTGGATTTAGATAATTTTAAAAATATTAATGATGTTTATGGACATGAGGTAGGAGATCAAATACTTAAAGAAATAAGTAAAAATTTTATCCAATATTTAGGAGAAAATGGAATATTTGGTAGAATTGGTGGAGATGAATTCTGTTTTATTTATTTTAAATCAGTAGATTATAATGAACTACATTCTCTTTTTAAAGAAATCTATCATTCTAATATATTGAGAGTTAATTTAGAAGTTATGGGAAATTCAATATTCATAACTGGTACTATGGGCAGTGTTTCCTATCCTACAAATTGTTCAAGCTATAAAGAATTGGTAGATAAAGCTGATAAAGTATTATATAGAGGGAAATCAAAAGGAAGAAATTGTTTTATCATATGGGTTGAAGAAAAACATAAAGATATTAAAATATCTAATATGGCTAAAAAAGACATTTACTCAATGATTACTAAAATAACAGATTTTTTTGATAATTATAATCCTTTAGAATTTGCTATAAAAAGAGCAGTAGATTATTTAATTAAAAATCTTGGAATTGATTATTTACATTTTATATATAATGAAGAATTAATTGATGGAGCTTCCTTTAAATCATTAGGTAAAGTTCAAATAGATGATTCTAAATTTGAAAATGAATTTTTATCTACAAATTATAAAAGTTATATAGAAAGATTTCAACCAAATTATTATGAAATAATTAAAGATAAAAAGATTCAATCAATTCTTATGCTTAAAGAAATGAGTAATAAACCTGTAAAATATATTATTTATTGTGCGTCAAGAACTTCAAGAATTTGGCAAAATGATGAAAAGGCATTAATATTTATATTCTTAAGATTATTGAATGAAAAATTGGCATAATAAAAGGCTATCGATTGATAGCCTTTTTATTATGCTTGTTCAGAATTTAGCTTCTTCTTTTGATCTTCATTTATTAACTCTTGAATTACTAAATCTAATTTTCCATCAATTATTGCATCTAATCTATTGATAGTAAATCCAATTCTATGATCAGTAACTCTATTTTGAGGATAATTATAGGTTCTAATCTTTTCAGATCTTTCTCCATGTCCTATTAGTGCTTGACGAGTAGCTCCTGTCTTTTGTGCCTCTTCTTCTAACATACGCTCATAAATTCTAGTACGTAATAGATTCATAGCTGTAGCTTTGTTTTCATGTTGAGAACGATAAATTTGGCAAGCAACATAATCACCTGTAGGAAGATATGTTACTCTTACTGCTGAATAGGTAGTATTTACTCCTTGTCCACCAGGACCAGATGAACAGAAAGTATCAATTCTTAAATCCTTTTCTTCTAATTTAAAATCAATTTCTTCTGCCTCAGGCATAACAAGTACTGTAGCAATTGAAGTTTGAATTCTACCATTGGCTTCAGTTTCAGGAATACGCTGCACACGATGTCCTCCAGATTCAAATTTCAAATATGAATAAACATTCTCACCAGAAACCTTAAATGATATCTGAGAGAAGCCTCCTTGTTCTGATGGCATGGAATCATAGATTTCTATTTTCCAACCCTTTGATTCTGCATATTTATTATACATTCTAAATAAATCACCAGCAAAAATATTTGCCTCATCACCACCAACAGCTCCTCTAATTTCAACTATAACATCTTTTTCATCATTAGGATCTTTTGGAATTAATAATATTTTAATTTCATTTTCTAGTTGAGATAATCTTTCAGTTGATTCTGCTAATTCCAATTCAGCCATCTCAGCTAATTCAGCATCACCAGATTTTTTCATTTCCTTTAAATCAGGAATAGAATCCTGTAGTTTTAGCATTTCATGATATAATGTAACAACTTTTTCTAAGGATCTTTGTTCTTTAGATAATGATGTTAATCTCTTAATATCACAAACTACCTCTTGCTGTGTTAGAAGCTCATTAATCTCATTATAACGAGCCTCTATCGCTTTTAAACGGTCTTCCATCTTTTATTCCTCTTCCTTCTTTTCTTTAAATCTTTGATATTCACCCGTAAAAATAAATGGTAATCCTTCTGAAGTTTGACCAGAACGATTTTTTGCAATAATTAAATCTGCCTCTCCTTTTCTTTCAGAGCCAGAATTGTAATAATCATCACGATATAAAAACATTACAATATCAGCATCTTGCTCTATAGAACCTGAGTCACGTAAATCTGACATGATTGGCTTTTTTTCATCTCTTTTTTCAACCTCACGTGATAGCTGAGATAAGGCTAAAACTGGTATTTCTAATTCACGAGCCATAAGCTTTAGACTTCTTGTAATTTTTGAAACCTTTTCCATTTGTGATGCATTTTTAGTTGATGAATCACCTTCAATTAATTGTAAATAATCAATTACAACAAAGTCTAAACCTTCTTCCGCTTTTAGTTTTCGACATTTAGCTCTTATTGATGAAACTGTTATTGATGAAGAATCATCAAAATATAAATTCATTCTAGATAATTTTGAGCAACTGGTATTAAATCTAACCCAATCTGGCTTTGGTATATGTCCATTTTTAATTTGGCCGAGTTTTATTGAACTATCTGCTGCTACCATACGTTCTACAAGCTGTTCAGCTGACATTTCTAAAGAAAAAATTGCAACTCTAGCATGTCCACCATTATTTTTTGTAGCTACATTTACCGCCAAATTCATTGCCATAGCTGATTTACCCATAGCAGGACGAGCTGCAAGAATTAATAATGCACCTTTTTGAAAACCTTGAGTTTTAATATTTAAACTAGTAAATCCTGTATCTAGACCTATAACCTCTTCAGTTCTTTTAGCATTATTTTCTGTATTTTCTAATACATTTTTAGCAACAATGGAAATACGTTTAAATTGCTCAACTCTTCTATTTTTTGATAAATCGAATACTTGTTTTTCAATTAAATCAATATAATCCTCTGATGAAGTTGTATTATCATAACCTCTTTGAGCTAGATTTCCTAAAGTAGCTATAGCATTACGTCTAATAGACGCATTTAAAATTAAATCAATATAAGTTTCAACATTTGCAGTAGAATATCCAGAGTTTGCAATTCTAACTAAATATTCCGTACCACCAGATTGTTCAATTAATCCAAGCATATTTAATCTACCAATTACTGTTGTGGCATCAATTGCTTTACCTTCTTTTGATAAATCTAGCATAATTCTATAAAGTATTTTATTTTTTGGATCATAATAATCATCTGCAGTTACTATATCAGAAATTTGCAATATTAAATTTGGATCTAAAAATATACAACCAAGTAATGCAACCTCTGCTTCTATTTCACTTGGAACTGTAGGTGTATTTAACAAGATATCACTCCTCTTACTTTTCCTGAACCTTTACTGTAAATTGGGCAACAATATCAGTATCAATTTTAGCATTTACTGTAAAAATTCCTACTGAATTTATATCGGCAGGTATTTCGAGTTTTTGTTTATCAATTGAAATACCTGCTTGACGCTCAAATTCTTCACTAATTAATTTTGTAGTAATATGTCCAAAGCTTTTTCCATTTGGACCAACTTTTAGTTGAATAACAATTGATTTATCCTGAATATCATCCTTAAGCTTTAATAATAAATTTCTTCTATTTTCTGCTTCCTTCTTCTCCTGAGCCTTTCTCTTATCAAATTCTTTAATATTTTCAGGACTGGCAATAACTGCAAGTTTATTATTCAATAAATAATTACCATATCCGTTTGAAACATCAATAATTTGATCTTTCTTTCCTTTACCCTTAACATCAGCTAGTAAAATGACTTTCATAGCTCCATCTCCTCCTTCAAGATATTCAAGTCTTAAAATTTTTTCAAGTTCTTCTTTTAATTCTAAAGAATTCTTTTCACTAGTTTGCATTGCAGCACTATTAAAATGACCGCCACCACCCATTATCTCCATGATGGATTGAACGTTAATTCTATCTCCTAAGCTTCTTGCTGAAATACCATAATCTTTATCATTAATTTTTCCGATTGTAAATGATGCCTCAACACCCTCAATAGTTAATTGCTTATCTGATATTTTAGCAAGAGTAGTTCTATCTTGAATCTTAATATCATCATCTAAGCAAATAATACCAAATTTATTTCCAAAAATTTCAACACCCATTAATGCCTTAGCTAAAACACGTTCTATTTCAATATTTTCTTGTAATAGCTTACGAACAAATATCATATCTGCACCCATTGTTTTTAAGGTAGCAGCAGCTTCAAATGTACGATTACCAGAACGAACAGTAAAATTATTAGTATCAACAATTATACCAGAAAGCATAATTGAGGCTTCTAATGGTGTAACAGTTATACTTGAGTTATAAAACATAAACATTTCACTAACTAGTTCAACTGTTGATGAAGCTGAGGTTTCAACATAATAATTTAAGTATCCTTCATATCCCAATTCACCAGCTCTATGATGGTCAATAACAGAATATCTCTTTATTAATGGCAATAATTCTGGGAACATAACCATTTTAGGTGACTGAGTATCTGTAATTATTAACAATGTATTGGGTCCAATCAAATCACGAGCTTTTTCACTTGTAACAAATGCTTGGTAAAGATCAGGATTTTTTTCTATTATAGAATAAATCTTTCTAACAGTCACATCTGCTTTTTCAGGTTCAAATATCATTTTTGTATCTTTTCCGGAAGATAATGCCAAGTGATATACCGCAATCATTGATCCTATCGCATCACAATCAGCAAAATTGTGACACATAATTAATACATTATCACTTAATTCAATATCCTCTTTTATCGCAAGAGTTTGTCTACGAGCTTCAACTAAAGTGTTTTTTTCTAAAGAATTTGTATTTCCACCAAAAAATTGTATTTTTTGTTGTTCAATATTGACAACTATTTGATCTCCACCACGTTTTTCTGCTAAATCTAAAGCATTTTGTGCTAACTCACCTAAAGCAGGAGAATCAATATCCCAACAAGCTATTCCCATTGAAATTGAAGCTTTTAAATGGTTTTCATTCGATATATCTCTAATACTATTAATAAATGAAAATTTATCCTCAATCATATGATCAAGATTTTCTCTATCAAAAGTAATCATCATTTTATCATTGGATAAATCCTGTAAATAGCAATTAAAACTATTTGCATATTTTGAAATTTCACCAAGAATTCTTCCTCTAATTTCAGCTCTTTCTTGCATATCATGTGTTTTTAAAAAATCATCTAGATTATCCAAACTAATAATTCCTATAGCTAATACTCTAGCATTATAACGTTTCTTTAAATCCTCTCGTTCAGTTACATTGAAAAAATATAGAGTCTTATTATCCATATTATGAACTATATCATAATCCTTATTTTCATATGATACTGTAAAATTATCAGATTTATCTAATACATTTTTATATATAGAATCAATAAGCTTATCTAATCTTATTGGATTATCAGAAAATTTAATATGAAAAATCTCATCTGCATAATGATTAGCCCAAGATGTCATATAATCATTGTCATAAATTACTATACCTATAGGCAAACTATTAAATACTTCATCACCTGCTTTATTAATATGATAAGATATTTCAGTCCATTTTTTTAATCTAACATTTAAGTCTTGAATTTTTAATTTACTATTAATTATACTTAATAAAGCTAATAAAACTATTTCTATAATCAAAAAAACAAAAGAAAACACTAATGTCCCTATAAAATATATTTTATATCCTTCATTTAATACATCATTAAAAAATAAATTTGCTGCTCTATAACAAAAAACACAAGAAAGTGCTAAAATAACTAAGCAAATGAAAAAGGCAATATAAAGTATTCTTTTCTTCACATTAAAACCTCCTTATATGAATAATGATAAACATCCATTTAATTATAGCAAAAATATGGGTATTATTCAACAAAAACGAAAATTAAGATAGTATAAAAACGAAAATAAAGATAGTATAAATTATCTTCAAACATAAAAATGACTACTTAGTGATTTTATAAAATATCTATATTATAAATAATAAAAATAGTTATCTAGATAATAATATAATTC
Source organism: Anaeroplasma sp. (assembly GCA_045124155.1). Lineage (GTDB taxonomy): Bacteria > Bacillota_I > Bacilli_A > Acholeplasmatales > Anaeroplasmataceae > Anaeroplasma. The sequence goes on along the minus strand of JBGVLG010000028.1, from coordinate 33,212 downwards.
ATATTAGAATACTAATAAGAATCATTAATGTCAATAACCATTATATTTTATTCCCCAATTATTATTTGCAGGCTATATAAATTTTCACAGTAACACAATCAGTTTTAAAACACGGAATAATATCTTTTACATGTTCTAAACCATTTTTACGTAGTTAACCTACTAGCTAATTTTTCTTGTATAATCTTTTTACTTACTTAACTATTCATTTATGATTATGTTTATAACATTAAGTTGCGAAAAATAGCAATATATCCATATCATATATTATGTTAATTCGATATATGAAAAAAAGACCTCACATTTCTGTAAGATCAATTTATATAAATATTTATTTGCCAAGCTCAAATTAATCCTTAACGAATGGTAATAAAGCCATATGACGAGCACGCTTAATAGCTATAGCAAGTTTTCTTTGATATTTAGCAGATGTACCAGTAGCACGACGAGGTAAAATCTTGCCTCTATCAGTTACATACTTTCTTAATAAATCAACATCTTTAAAATCAATGTGCTCAATATGATTTTGAGTAAAATAGCAAACTTTTTTACGACCACGACGTTGACCGTCACGATCACTTCTTCTATTTTGTTGCATTGTCGTTCCTCCTTATATAATTAGAATGGTAAATCATCATCACTTACACCAACATCGAAGCTTCCAGGAGCATCATTTTGTGGTGCTTGATATGATGGTTGTGGTTGTTGTTGTCTTGGTTGACCATAGGTTGGATTGTTATATCCTTGGTATGCGTTTTGTTGATAGCTTTGTTGCTGTGGTTGCATAGATGGTTGTTGATTATCAGTTCTAGGTGTTAAATTTTCAACACGCTCTACTACTACATCAGTAGTATAAACTGTTTGACCTTGCTGATTTTGATATTGACCTGTTTGAAGTCTTCCTTCAATACAAAGCATATTTCCTTTATGAACATAACGAGACATAAAATCTGCTTGTTGAGAGAAAGCAACACAGTTTATAAAATCTGCTTGTCTATTACCATTTGCATCCCTAGCAATATTTCTATCTACTGCGACAGAAAATCTTAAGCTTGACATACCAGTTTGAGTATAACGAATCTCTGGATCCTTTGTTATTCTTCCTGTTAAAAGTACCTTATTCATAATAAGCCTCCTAGGAATTACTTGCCAGCTACAACAACGATGTGGCGAATTAACTTCTCACTAATTCTAGCAAGACGATCAAATTCATTAACAGCTTCTTTTGTAGCTTCAACTAACATCCATACATAATAACCTTTCTTATTATGATCGATTTCGTAAGCTAATTCTCTGAAGCCCCATTCCTTACATTCTAAAACCTTTGAATCATTTGAAGTGAAAATAGCCTTTTGAGCCTCTACCTCTGCTTTAACTGATTCAGCGTCTAGATTGGAACGTAGAATATACATTACCTCATACTTCTTCATCTATAAAAACCTCCTTATGGACTTTTGGCCTAGTATAGTCGAACTAGGCAAGGACGTTCGCTTGAACGCTATATTATCATAACACATTAATAAGCTTTAAGCAAGAAAAAAATTAATTTCTTTAAATATAATAATTATTTCAAAAATTTTATTTTAGAATTATCTAAAGAAAAAAAGCCAGTTCAATAATGAACTAGCTAATTAAGATAATTTTAGTTTGTAGAAGCAGGTGTAACAACTTCTAATTTTGTAGTATGTAATTGAGGTGCATTATACCAGTATAAGAAACCTTCTAGATTAACAACATCTCCAACCTTAAGATTAGTTACAGCAGTATAAACATCACTACCTTCACTAGTTAAATAAGATTCAACTGTGAATGCATATGTAGTAGTACCATCTGTTACACTAAAATATAAATCATGATTTTGTCCTGCAGCACCACTATTATCCCATTTATAATAGAAAGCAGATGTACCATCAGCTTGTGCTACTACTGTTAAATTTTTGAATGATACTCTTTGATTTTGATAACCAGTCAAATCAGCAGATAAGCTTAATTCTTTAGCAGTAGATACATAAGTGCTATCATTTAAAATTTCAAATGTAGCCTCTGAACCAGCTTGACTACCCATTATTTCTACTTCGCCACTCCATTCACCCTTTACACCAGTGATACGAATTTTTGTTCCTTCAGTAAGCTTTTTGTAATCTTCTTCTGAAATAGGTAATTCATATACAAAATATGCACCATCTTGATCTGCTAGATAAATAGTTGCTTTATCACTCCACCAAGATTGCTTTGCTTGAACATAAGCCTCAATAGTAACCTCAGCACCCATTTCTGCAGCTGTATATTCAGAATAGCTTAATGCATTTGAAGTTGCAGAGCCACATGAAACAACAGTAAACAAACCTAATGCTGCTAAAATACCCTTTAAAAAATTTTTTCTTTTCATTTTATTATCCCTCTTTTTATTTTTTGCATATTAATGCTACTTAAATTATATAATTATCTACAATTTTTTTCAATTGTTTTTTTTAGAAAACATTTTACTTGTTAATTGATTTTATAAACTTTCTTTACTCTGTCATAAAGATTATCAATTCCTTCAATTGTTTGATATTTTGTAGCTGAAATTGCTTCAATCAAATATCCTGCTGCCTCTCTTGATTTTGTAGATCCGTTAAATACACTAGTTATAAATGTTTTATCCCTGTTATCAGAAACAAGCTTTGTTGCAGCTCTTTTAACTGAATATTCATTTTCATCAGATAAATAGTTTTTATATTCATCACTTTCAATAATGCTATTTAATACTGGAGAATAACCTTCAGTTTTACAATAAGCAAGCTGAGTTTCTTTATTTAATAAATATTGAGCGAATAACCATGATGCTGTAACAACATCATCTTCTTCCTTATTAAATATACAAATTGATGGGCCTTGAGATATCATAATAGGATTATTTATATCAATCTGAGGAATAATTCTTACTACAGTTTCATATTCATAAGAAATTTGTGCAGATGAATCTACTTTTGGACAATTAGTACCAATCCAAGTTGAACCAGCTGTAGAATCTACTGCGAATATACAATTACCAACATTCATATGATTTCCAGGATAGCTTATCTTTTTAAATGTTGAAAATAATTTTTTATTATATTTATCTGCTATACTTAATAACATATTGCCAACTTCATTAGTAAAGAATAAATTTTCTCCTCTATCATTTGTAAAATCATAACCATATTGCTTACATAGCTGAATAAACATATTGTCTGTAGATTTATAGATAAAGGGATAGAAGTCCGAATCCTCTCTTTCATCACGAGCTTTCTGTGCCACTTCCCAAATCCAATCCCAGCTAACCATATCAGGAATTGTAAAGCCTAAGCTTTCAGCATAAGTTTTATTAATATATAAAGCTTCAGTAGATCTCATAAATGGTAATAAATAAGTTTTATTATTATTAATTACTCCTTCTTTGTAAAACTTTTCAACAATATCTTCTTTATTAATAGATTCATATTTAACCTTACTTCCTCCTAAACCATAATCCTCATCATTAATAAACTGATCAAGAGATTGTACTAAATTACCATCTAAATAAGTAGCTACATGATCTGGATATGCAATACAAATATTTGGTGTAGTGTTTGTAGCAACGTTGTTATTAACATCAGTATAAATACTATTATAATCAGAATAATTTCTTATTGAAATATGAATGTTTGGATAGTACTCATTAAAACTTTCAACTGCTTCCTTATAAACATTTTGTTGAGTCACATCACTATCATTTTTAGCCCAAAATTCCAAATTATATTCGGTATTCTCATCAATACTAATTACTCTAGTTTTTTCAGGCACATTTGTACTACTTTCAATTGGTCTATAAGTTCCATGACAAGAAGCTAAAGCTACAATTCCAACACACATTGATAATCCTAATAATACTTTTTTTAATCTCATAAAATCATCCCTTCGTACCAGTTCTTAATACTCCTGACATTATTTGACGTCTGAAAATTAAGAAAATAATTAATAATGGTAATGAAACACATACTACTGCTGCCATCATTGCAGGATAATTTGGTTGTCCACCACCAAGTGTAGATCTTATAGTTTCAATACCTAAGCTTACTAAGCTATTAGAATCAGTTCTTGTAATTAATCTTGGCCATACATAACTATTCCAACATTCAATTAATTTTAAGATTATTATTGATACTATTGTTGGTTTAGATAAAGGTATTAATACCTTCATTAAATACTGTCTATCACTTAAGCCATCTACCTTTGCAGCATAATATGTAGCATCAGGTACCTGCATAAAGTTTTGTCTCAATAAATAAATATAAAATATTGATAAAACAGAAGGTAAAATTAAACCTGTAAAGGTATCTCTTAATCCTGTATTAGTAATAGTAACATAATTTGTTAATATTATTAATTCATTAGGAATCATCATCATTGATAAGAAAATTGTAAATAATAAATTTTTCCCTTTAAATTCTAATCTAGCAAAAGCAAATGCAGCTAGAATCGAAACAATAATCATTAAAAATGTAGTAGTTATAGAAAATACTACAGTATTTAGCATATATCTTGCAAGAGGTACAGCAGTCCAAGCTATTGCATAATTATCAAATGTTGGTGATAAAGGAATAAATTGAGGAGTCATTTCTGCATTATAGGATGCATTAGTTTTAAATGATGTCATAATCATCCAATAAAAAGGTAATAAAACTATTAATGCCCATATTCCTAATAAGACATAAACAATTATTTCTTTTATTATAAATTTATATGATATTTTTTCTTTATTAGTTGTCTTATCCATAATAGCCTCCTAATAATGAACACGTTTTTTACTTACAAATAAATTAATAATTGTAATAGTTAAAACAATCACAAATAGAATAATAGCTGCAGAGGCTGCATAACCATAATAACCACCTGTAGTATCATATAATTCAGAATAAATATATCCTACAATTGTGTTCATCTCTAAATCATTAAGATTATTACTACCAAATATTGCTACTGCATTATTATATTCTTTAAAAGCTCCTATAAAGCCTGTAATAACTAAATATGAAATTGTTGGAGAAATTAAAGGTAATGTAATTTTTCTGAATCTTCTAAATGTAGAGGCTCCATCAATTTTTGCAGCATCATAATAGTTTTTATTTACAGATTGTAATGCTCCTACTAATATTAATATTTTAAATGGCATTACTGTCCATATTACATAAAAGCATAATACGAATAGCTTTGCTAAATAAGTAGCATTTTCATCAATCCATGAAATTGGATTAATTCCAAACCAACCTAAAAAGGTATTTATTAAACCAATATTAGAATCAGTTCTTTGAAACATAATAACAAATACTAAGCCTACAGCTAAAGTATTAGTTACATAAGGAGTAAAAAAGATTGTTTCAAATAACTTTCTTAATGGTTTAATGCTATTTAATCCCATTGATATTAATAATGCAATAGCTGTTGATAAAGGAACAGTTATAAATACAATAACAAAGGTATTAAATACAGCTTGTCTAAAAAAAGAATCCTTTACAACATGAGAATAATTTTCAAATCCAATACCAGTATAAGTTTGAGAAATAGTTGTAAAATTTTCTTCAAATGAATAAATAAAAACATCAATTAATGGGTAAAGCATAAATACTCCTAAAAGTATAATTGCTGGAAGTAAATAAAGCCAAGCTTTTAATTGATTCTTCTTCTCCATTATTTCACCACCAAATCCTTATAAATATATTTTAACACACATTTTTATTTTTAAAAGCATGAAACTGCTTCACAAGATTTAATTATGTAAGTTTATGTGATTTTATTATTTATTTTTGACTTTCAAATATATAAATATTATAATAAAATGAAGGTTTAGTTAATGACCTGGAGGTATGAGATGTTAAGAGTTGGACTAGACGTTGGTTCTACAACAATTAAATGTGTTGTATTAGATGAAAATGATAAAATTATATATAAAGATTATAAAAGACATTATTCTCATATAAAGGATAATATTATTGAAAAGCTTAAAGAACTAAGTAGTAATAATATTATTCCAAATGAAATAAAGCTTGCAATATCTGGTTCTGCTGGAATGGGTATAGCTGAAGGGGCTAATATCCCATTTGTACAAGAGGTTTACGCAACTAGAGTAGCTGCAGAAAAACTAATTCCTGGTACTGACTGCATTATTGAGCTTGGTGGAGAGGATGCAAAAATATTATTTTTAACAGATGGTATGGAAGTAAGAATGAACGGTTCTTGTGCTGGTGGTACTGGTGCGTTTATTGATCAAATGGCTACATTACTTAATGTAGATATTACAGAAATAAATGGACTAGCTAAAGATCATCAAAAGCTATATTCCATTGCCTCACGCTGTGGAGTATTTGCAAAAAGTGATATTCAACCACTATTAAATCAAGGTGCTTCTAAGTCTGATATTGCAGCATCTATCTTTTACGCTGTTGTTAATCAAACTATTGGAGGACTTGCACAAGGTAGAGAAATTGAAGGTAATGTCGCTTATTTAGGTGGTCCTTTAACCTTTTTACCAGAACTAAAGAATGCCTTTGATAAAGTATTAAATACTAATGGTATTTGTCCAGATAATTCATTATATTATGTTTCTATTGGAGCTGCATTATGTGCTAAGGAAACTATCAATATTAATGATTCTATAAATAATATGATAGCCTTTAGTAATAAAGCTACATATCAATATAATTCTCCATTATTTAAGGATGAAGAGGATTATAATAAATTCATTGAAAGACATAATAAAGCAAGAGTTGATACTCTTCCTTTAGATAATTATGAAGGAAATTTATATTTAGGTATTGATTCTGGTTCTACAACTTTAAAATTTGTATTAATTGATGAAGAAGGAAATATTAGATTTGAGGATTATGAGCCTAATAAAGGTAATCCTGTTAATGTAGTTAAAAGAATATTCACAGAATTATATGAAAAATATCCTAATTTAATAATTAAAGCTTCTGCTTCTACAGGATATGGAGAGGAATTAGTCAAAAATGCCTTTAAGCTTGATGGTGGCTTAGTAGAAACTATGGCTCATTTCACTGCTGCTAAAAAATTTATGCCTAATGTTGATTTTATTATAGACATAGGTGGACAGGATATTAAATGCTTTAAGATTGAAAATAATGTTATTTCAAATATATTTTTAAATGAAGCTTGTTCTTCTGGATGTGGTTCTTTTTTACAAACCTTCGCAAATGCCTTAGGTTATGATATTAAGGACTTTGCTGAATTAGGTTTAATGGCTAAAAAACCAGTTGATTTAGGAAGTAGATGTACTGTATTTATGAATTCGAGTGTTAAGCAGGCTCAAAAGGATGGAGCTACTATTGATAACATTTCGGCAGGATTATCTATTTCTGTTGTAAAAAATGCATTATATAAGGTTATTCGTGCTACAAATAAAAAAGCTCTAGGAGAGCATATTGTAGTACAAGGAGGTACTTTCTTAAATAAGGCAGTACTTCGTGCCTTTGAAAGAGAATTAGACTTAGAGGTTGTATGTCCTAATATTGCTGGATTAATGGGTGCCTATGGTGCCGCATTATATGCTAAATCATTAAAAATAAATAATACTACTACAATTACTAAAGAGGAATTAAAAGATTTCTTACATACTGTTAAAAACATTCAATGTCAAGGTTGTAATAATCATTGCTTATTAACAATTAATACATTTAAAAATAATCCAAATAAATTTATAAGTGGTAATAAATGTGAAAAGCCTTTAGGTAATTTAAAGAAAATAAAAGGTAATAATTTATATGAATATATTAGAGAAAAATTAATGAGCTTTAATCCTAAAGAGAATGCCAAAAATGGAGAAATAGCTATTCCATTAGTATTAAATATGTATGAGCTTTTCCCATTTTGGTATACTTTCTTTACTTCATTAGATTTTAAAGTTATTAACTCAGGCTTTTCTAATGAGAAAATCTATTCATTAGGCCAACATACAATACCTTCTGATACTGTTTGTTATCCTGCTAAGCTAGCTCATGGACATATTGAAAAATTAATTAATGATGGATATAAAACTATATTTTATCCATGTATGAGCTATAATATTGATGAAGGCTTAGGAGATAATCATTATAATTGTCCTATTGTAGCTTATTATCCTCAAAATATATTAAATAATGTAGGCAAAATCAATAATGTAACATTCATTAGTGATTTTATGGCATTAGATAATAAAGAAAAATTTAAAGAACATATCATAATTATTTTAAAGAAATATTTCCCTAAATTGAAAAATAAGGATATTAAAAATGCTGTAGATTTAGCATATATAGAATATGATAATTATTTAAATGATATTAGAGCTAAGGGTAATGAATATATTCTTGATGCAAGAAATAAAAATCAAGAAATTATTGTTCTTGCAGGACGTCCATATCATCAGGATCCTCAGGTTAATCATGGAATCGATAAATTAATTTCTGAAATGGGAGCAACTGTTATTAGTGAGGAGGCTATTTCTCATTTGAATGAAAAATTCCCAGTCGGAGTATTAAATCAATGGACATATCATTCTAGATTATATAGTGCTGCAAAATATTGTATACATAATAAGGATATGAATTTAGTTCAATTAGTTTCCTTTGGATGCGGACTTGATGCAGTTACTACTGATGAATGTAAATCTATATTAGAAAGAAATAATAAGATATATACTCAAATAAAAATAGATGAAATAACAAATTTAGGAGCTGTAAAAATAAGATTAAGAAGCTTATTTGCAGCACTTAAACAAAAGGAGGTTAATGATGGAGAATAATGAAGTTAAAGATCCATTACTAGATTATCCTAAATATAGTAGAAAAATGAAAGAGACTCATACTCTTTTAGTTCCCTCAATGCTTGAATATCATATGCCTTTGTTTGAAGGAGTATTAAAACAATGTGGTTATAAGGTAGAGGTTATGAGAAATGAAGGACCTGAGGTAGTTAGTGAAGGTCTAAAATATGTACATAATGATACTTGTTATCCTGCATTATTAGTTATTGGTCAAATGATTGATAATTTAAATCATAGAAATGATTTAGATAAAATTGTTTTAGTTATCACTCAAACAGGTGGTGGCTGTAGAGCATCAAATTATATTCATTTATTAAGAAAAGCCTTAGTAAAAGCAGGTTATGGATTTATTCCTGTTTTATCTTTAAATATGTCTAGACTTGAAAAGGATAGTACTGTTGAAATTACTTATCCTTTAGTTAAGAAAGTAATCGCTGCATTAACCTATGGTGATGTTATTATGTATTTGCATAATAAAACTAGATCATATGAAATTGAAAAGGGTTCTAGTGATAAACTAGCAAATGAATGGACAAATAAGCTTTTAAATCAATTTGATAATAAAAAAGGTACATCATATAGGGATATAAAGAAAAACATAAAAGAAATGGCTTTAGATTTTGCTAATCTAAAGATGGATTTATCTCACAAAAAACCTAAAGTAGGTGTGGTTGGAGAAATATATATTAAATATGCTCAGCTTGGAAATAATCATTTAGAGGATTTCTTGGTCAGTCAGGATGCTGAGGTTATGGTTCCTGGAGTATATGGTTTTATGCTATATTGCTTCTATAACGGAATATATGATCATGAAATATATGGTAGAAGTAAAAAGGCAGCATTGTTAAATAGATTATTAATTTGGTATTTTAGAAGAAGAGAAAAATTAATGATTGAAGGTATTAAAAATGCAGGCTTTACTCCAATGAAATACTTCTCTTCTACTAAGGATTTATCTGAAGGAGTATTAGATCATGGTACTAAAATGGGTGAGGGTTGGTTACTTACAGCTGAAATGATGGAATTAGTTGAAATTGGATATGAAAATATTATTTGTGCTCAACCATTTGGATGCTTGCCAAACCATATTTGTGGAAAAGGAGTAATGAAAAAAATCAAATCATTACATAAGGAAGCAAATATTGTGGCTATTGATTATGACCCTTCTGCTACTAAGGTTAATCAAGAAAATAGAATTAAGCTTATGCTAGCTATTGCAAAAGAGCGAATTAAGGAGGATGAAAAGGCAGTTTTATAAGCTGCCTCTTTTTATAATTTTTATGAATTTATTTTATAATATCAATGATTTAGAAAAAAAAGAATTATTAAAAGATATTAATATAATTAAAAAGGAATATTTTAGAGGAGAATGTATCTTAGAAGAGGAAGGATTATGTAATTCTATTGCGATTGTAAGAAGAGGAAAAATTAATGCAATAAAATATTATTCTGATGGACATGGAAAAATAATTAGAACTCTAGAACAAAATGATTGTATAGGATTAAATTTAATATTTTCTTCTAATCCATTTTATAAGGCATCTTTTTACGCTGAATCTTTAGTAACTATTGAATTAATTACTAAAGAAGATTTATATAAGCTTATGCTTAAATCTAAAGTTATTTTATCTAATATATTAGAGGCTATATCTAATTCTTCTATTGAATTAAATGATCATATAAAGCTTCTTGCTTATAAAACTATTAGAGAAAGATTGGCATATTATTTATATTCTGTATATGAAGCTAAGCATGAATTAACCTTTGTTATTCCATATACTAAAACTGAGCTTGCTGATTACATTAATGTAGAAAGACCAAGTCTGTCAAATGAATTATCTAAGCTTATAAATGAAGGTATTATTGCGAATAAAAATAAGCTATATACTATTTTAGATCTTAATAAATTAAAAAGTATTTTATAGGAGTATAGACTCCTATTTTTTTAAAAAAAAAGCAGATAGATTTTTCTACCTGCTTATAATAGTTCTTATTAATTTTGCTTATCCTTTACTAATACATCGTGTGCTCCACCTTCAACAATTGAAACACTACTAACTAATGTTAATTTAGCTTTTTGTTGAAGCTCAGAAATTGTTAAGGCACCACAATTACACATTGTATGACGAATCTTACTTAATGTTGTAGAAACATTATCATGAAGTGGTCCTGCATATGGTACATATGAATCAACACCCTCAACGAATGAAAGCTTTTTAGAACCCCCAAGGTCATATCTTTGCCAATTTCTAGCTCTAGCACTTCCTTCACCCCAATATTCCTTCATATAGCTACCATTAACTAAAATTTTTGAGGTTGGAGATTCGTCAAAACGTGCAAAATATCTACCTAGCATACAGAAATCACAGCCCATAGCTAATGCTAGAGTAATATGATAGTCATGAACAATACCACCATCTGAACAAATAGGGATATATACTCCTGTTTCTTTGAAATATTCATCTCTTGCTTTAGCAACCTCAATAACTGCAGTTGCTTGTCCACGGCCAATTCCCTTTGTTTCACGAGTGATACAAATAGAACCGCCACCAATACCAATCTTTATAAAGTCAGCACCACAATCTGCTAAGAAACGGAAACCATCCTTATCTACAACATTACCAGCACCAATCTTTACTGTATCTCCATATTTATCTCTAACCCATTTAATGGTATTTTTTTGCCATGCAGAGAAACCCTCAGATGAATCAATACATAATACATCAGCCCCTGCTTCTACTAATGCAGGAATTCTTTCAGCATAATCTCTTGTATTAACACCAGCTCCTACTATATAACGTTTATGAGAATCTAATAATTCATTAGGATTGTCTTTATGTGATGAATAATCCTTTCTAAATACAAATGCTACTAAGCATCCATTGTCATCAACAATTGGTAGACTGTTAAGCTTATGCTCCCAAATTATATCATTTGCTGCTTTAAGAGTAGTTCCAAATGGAGCAGTAACCAATTTTGAAAGTGGAGTCATAAAATCCTTAACAGGAGTTGATAAATCCATTCTTGAAACTCTATAATCTCTACTACTAATAATACCTAATAACTTTCCTGTTGAGCTTCCATCTTCAGTAACTGCAACAGTAGAATGTCCAGTTTTTTCCTTTAGCTCTAATACATCAGCTAAAGTTGCATCAATAGAAAGATTTGAATCACTTGTCACAAAGCCTGCTTTGTAGGATTTAACCTTTCTAACCATTTCGCATTGACTCTCAATTGTTTGAGAACCATAAATAAATGATACTCCTCCTTCTTTTGCAAGTGCAATAGCCATTGTATCATTTGATACTGATTGCATAATTGCTGATATCATTGGAATATTCATTGAAATTGCTGGTTCTTCTCCCTTTTTAAATTTAACAAGTGGAGTCTTAAGTGAAACATTACTTGGAAAACAATTCTCATCAGAATATCCTGGTACTAATAAATACTCACTAAATGTATGTGATGGTTCATCATAATAAAAAGCCATAATTCCCTCCTAAAAACCTTTCCTATAATTTTACCATTGTATAAATTAATTTTCAAGCAAAATTTGGTAATATTTAGATAAACAAAAAAGGTAGAAATTAATCTACCTTAATTTAGAATTATTCAACCCAAGAAATAATTGCCATAGGTGCAGCATCACCACGACGGAAACCAGTCTTGATAACGCGTGTATAACCACCATTACGGCTTGCAAACTTAGGAGCTATTTCATTAAATAGCTTTTGAATTGCATAATTACCTTCTTCATCCTTTTCAAAACGAACGAATGCTGCTGCTTGACGACGAGCATGAAGAGTATTAGCCTTACCTAGAGTAACCATTTTATCAGCAATTCTCTTTAATTCTTTAGCTTTTGCAACTGTAGTTTCAATTTGACCATTAAGGATTAAATCAGTGACTAAATCACGAAGTAATGCTTTTCTTTGATCAGAACTACGGCGTAATCTACTATATGCCATGTTACTTAATTCTCCTTTAAACTAATTTTTCTTAAAGCCTATACCTAAAGCTTCAAGCTTTTCTTTGATTTCCCTTAAAGATTTTCTACCAAGGTTACGAACCTTAATCATATCTTCTTCAGTCTTTTCTGCCAATTCGGCAACATTATTAATGCCGGCTCTCTTTAAACAATTATATGAACGAACTGTTAAATCAAGCTCATCAATAGTCATTCCATACTTATTAACCTGATTATCATCCTCAGCCTCTATCATATATTCAGTTGAAGCAGCCTTCTCACTTAACTCAATAACAACTTGAAGATGTTCAATCATCATCTTTGAAGCTACAGCAATAGCTTCCTTTGCTGAAATTGAACCATTTGTTGTTACTTCAATTTCTAGCTTATCAAATGATGCTACATTAACATTTTCAACACGTGTCTTTTCAACGTGAAAAGCAACATTAACAACTGGAGTATAAATAGAGTCAATAGCTATAACACCTACTGATCTATTATATTCCTTATTTTGAACTGAGCTAACAAATCCAACACCACGACGAATTGTTAGGAACATATGAAGATTTCCACCAGTTGCAACTGTTGCAATATGTTGTTCAGGATTAACAACAGTAATTTCATTATCATGAATAATATCAGCAGCTGTTACTTCACCTTCACCCTTATTGATTTCAACTGTCTTTTCATAATTAGGATCATCAGAATCAACAGATAATACTACTCTCTTTAAATTAAGAATAATAGTAATAACATCTTCAACAATTCCATCAACATTTTGGAATTCATGCTCAGCACCATCAATCTTTACATTAACGAATGCTGCACCTGGTAAAGAGGAAAGTAATGTTCTACGTAAAGCATTACCTAGGGTAATACCAAATCCTCTTTCAAGAGGTGAAATGACAAATTTACCATAACTACCTTGATTAGAAATTTCTTCTACATTAGTTCTTGGTTTTTCAAATTTTAAATCTTTCATTAATGGGCCTCCTATCATTTAATTAAAAGTTTTAAAAATATTAAATTTTATTATATATCTTTTTACTTCTATTAAAGCCAAATATTATCCACGAGGGCGCTTTGGTGGACGACAACCATTATGTGGAACTGGTGTTACATCTGTGATTGCTGTAATCTCAAGACCAGCTACAGTTAATGAACGAATAGCAGCCTCACGTCCTTGTCCTGGACCCTTAACTTCTACTTCAACCTTAGCTACACCTTGATCTACAGCAGCCTTAGCAGCTGCTTCACTAGCCATTTGTGCAGCAAAAGGAGTTGACTTACGACTACCCTTAAAGCCTAATGCACCTGCACTACTCCAAGAAATAACATTTCCTTGTGGGTCAGTGATAGTAACTATTGTATTATTAAAAGTCGAATGAATATGAGCTACACCAACTGGGCAGTTTCTTTTCACACGACGCTTTTGTACCTTACGTGCCATGTATTAAATCCTCCTCTTACTTCTTATGATTTGCTATAGTATGTCTTGGACCCTTACGAGTACGAGAGTTATTACGAGTATTTTGTCCACGTACAGGTAAACCCTTACGATGACGAATACCTCTATAGCAACCAATTTCCATTAAACGCTTGATGTTAAGAGCTACTTCTCTACGAAGATCACCCTCAACCTTAATCTTAGAAACTTGAGAACGAATTGCACTCAATTGCTCCTCAGTTAAATCCTTTGTACGAATGTCCTCAGAAACACCCGCAGCCTTTAAAATATTTTTAGCAGTTGTTTCTCCAATACCATATACATATTGTAAAGAAATAACTACTCTTTTTTCATTTGGAATATCTACTCCTGCAATACGTGCCATATTTCTGCACCTCCTACTTTCTATCCTTGTCTTTGTTTATGTTTTGGGTTTTCGCAAATAACCATTACACGGCCCTTGCGCTTAATAACCTTGCATTTATCGCATATTGGTTTTACTGATGGTCTTACTTTCATTTAAAATACCTCCAATATTATTTATGTCTGTAAGTAATTCTTCCACGTGTTAAATCATAGGTTGATAACTCAATAGTTACCTTATCACCTGGTAAAATGCGTATGTTATTCATGCGGATTTTACCAGAAACGTGGGCTTTAACCTGATGACCATTATCTAATGTTACAATAAATTGTGTGTTAGGTAAAACATCTTCAACTCTACCTTCCATTTCAATTACATCGTCTTTTTTTGCCATTGAAACTTAAGCCTCCTAATTTTATTAAAGTGTAGTAGTGATTAATTCTAAAAATAGAAATAAACATTATGTGCCCGCATTAACCACTAGCTTATTTTTATAAACATTTCATTATATATAATCTTGTGCCTTTTGATTATAATTACCTAGAAAATCATTACAAAAGAATGACTAATGCAATAGTTGATAATTGAATGTCAATTATGATTCATAAAGCTGAATCTTCATGATATCCCAAAATAATCTGCTACGATAAATTAATAAGGAATACCATGAACAACCACCTTTTATTGATGTAAAAACATCATTCTAAAAATAATCTCTTATTTTAGTTCCCATGTATACACATGCTTTTTTTGTGTGACACAATGCTACTATATGAGAAAACTCATATATTAAGCACCAAGTACAACCTTAATATCATCAAAAACCTTGTCTAATGGTTGATCACCATCTACAGTTTTTAAAATATTTTGTTTCTTATAGAATTCTAACAATGGAGCTGTTTGATTATCGTAAACTGTTAAACGATTCTTTGCTGTAGCCTCAGTATCATCTGCTCTTTGAATTAATGGAGAACCACAATTATCACAGATTCCTTCAACCTTTGGTGCATTAAATTCAACATGGAATGTTGCACCACAATTTTTACATACACGTCTACCTACCATACGTCTTACTAAGATTTCTTGTGGTACGTTAACGTCTAAAACAGCATCAAGCTTTATTCCATTTTTCTTTAAGAAAGCATCTAATGCCTCTGCTTGAGCGATTGTTCTAGGGAAACCATCTAATAAGAAGCCATCCTTACAATCCTCAGCAAGTAGTCTTTCCTCTACAATACCAATTGTAACTTCATCTGGTACTAGAGCACCTTTGTCCATATAGCTTTTAGCTTCAAGACCAAGCTTTGTTTGATTTTTAATTGCAGCACGGAACATATCTCCTGTTGAAATATGAGGAATCTTATAATACTCTCTAATATTTACAGCTTGAGTACCTTTTCCTGCTCCAGGTCTACCCATAATTAATAATTTCATTATGAATTTCCTCCTAATTAATCTAAGAAGCCTTTATAATCCTTAGTTTCTGATGCGGTTTCGATTTGTCTAAATGTTTCAATCGCAACACCTACTATGATTATTAAAGAAGTACCACCAATTTGAATAGCAGATGAAGTAAATCCAAATGCTTTTGTTACAATAATTGGTACCATTGCTAAAATTAATAGATAAACTGAACCTATTAAAGTAATTCTAAATAACATCTTAGATAATTGATTTTTAGTATCCTCTCCTGGACGATATCCTGGGATATACGCACCTTGTTTATCCAAATTATCAGCAATACGCTCTGGATCAACTTGCATAAATGAATAGAAGAAACTAAAGAAAATAATTAATATACCATATAATGCAATACCTATTGGTTGGCTAGTTGAGAATATTTGATCAAACCAATATGCTGTACTTGATGATGAAGTTTGAAGACCTAATGCACCAATTATAGTTAATGGAATTGATAAAATTGTAGATGCGAAAATAACTGGAATTACGCTCGCACTATTAAGCTTGATTGGAATATCAGAGCCTTGTTGACCAGCCTGACGATTTGCATATTGTACAGGAATTTTTCTAACTGCACCTTCAAAGAAGACAACCCCGACTATCATAGCTACATATAAGAATATAACTAGAATATATAGGAATAGATTTCCTACTGTAAAGTTAGCACCTAAATATGTATCAGATAGTGTAGCAAACATTGTTGGTATAGTTGAAATAATACCTGCAGCGATAATCATTGATGAACCATTACCAATACCATGACGAGTAATTAAATCTGCTAACCACATTGTAAATGCAGAACCTGCAGTAATTACAATTGCCATATAGATAAAGATTAACCAATAAATATCTTTATACTCAATTAATGAGTTTACAAAAATACTAACTGGATTTTCATTTAAGCTAAATAATATTAATAAAGCTTGAATTAATGATATAACGATAGTTACATATCTAGTAACGCGGTTAAGCTTTTGCTTACCAACCTCACCAGACTCACCCCACTCTTTGAACTTTGGAATGATCATTTGCATCATTTGAATAACAATTGATGAAGTAATATAAGGTGAAATACCTAAAGCTAGAATAGAGAAGTTAGATAAACCTCCTCCTGAAAAAGCATTAAGTACTGTTAAAAAGTCATTACCTGATAAAATACTTTGTACTTTACTGATTTCAATTAATGGTACAGGAATATAAGTTCCTGCCTTAAATACTAATAGTAAAGCAAAAGTAATCAATAGTTTTAGGACAATCTCACGATTACCTAAAATCATTTTTGCTTTATTTAGCAAATTAAATCACCTCAACAGATCCGCCTAAAGCCTCAACAGCCTTTTGAGCAGATTCTGAGAACTTATTTGCCTTAACAGTAAGCTTCTTTGTTAATTCACCTTTACCTAAAACCTTAACTCCGTCCTTAACATTCTTAACTAAACCCTTTTCGATTAATGCTTGAACATCAACAACAGAATCATTTTCGAATACATTTAAATCCTCAAGATTTACAATTGCATATTCAACTCTAGTTGGATTGTGGAATCCTCTTTTTGGTAAACGTTGGAATAAAGGTAATTGTCCACCTTCGAATCCTGGACGAACTCCTCCACCAGAACGAGCATTTTGACCCTTTGTACCTCTTCCTGAAGTATGACCAATTCCTGAACCGATTCCACGACCAAGACGCTTCTTAGAATGTCTTGCGCCTTCTACTGGTTTTAATTGATTTAACATTGATTGCTACCTCCTTATTATTCTTGGACAACCTTTACCATATGAGCTATGGTAACAATCATACCCTTTATTGCTTCATTTTCCTCTTTTGTAACAGTTTGACCAATTCTAGTTAAACCTAAAGCCTTAGCTGTTGCAACTTGATTAGGTCTACGACCAATTAAGCTTTTTACTAATGTGATCTTATACATGATAATTACCCTAAAAGCTCTTCAACTGTGATGCCACGTCTAGCAGCTACTTGTTCAGCAGTTTCTAAGCTCTTTAACCCTTCTACTGTAGCTCTAACTACATTAATTGGTGTAGCAGAACCCAATGATTTAGATAAAATATCTGAGATACCAGCTAATTCGATTACAGCACGAACTGGACCACCGGCAACAACACCAGTACCAGCTGAAGCTGGTCTTAATACTACACGGCCAGCACCGTAAACACCTGTTACTTCATGAGGAATTGTAGTATTTACTGTAGAAACAGTAATCATGTTCTTCTTAGCACTCTCTACAGCCTTCTTAATTGCATCAGGTACTTCATTAGCTTTACCTGTACCGAAGCCAACGTGTCCCTTTCTATCGCCGATAACTACTAAAGCAGCGAAACGGAAACGTCTACCACCTTTAACAACCTTAGTTACACGGTTGATTGTAACAACACGCTCTTCAAACTCTGGTTGTTCAACTTCTTTACGCTCAACACGATCTTGACGCATAAACTTTTCCTCCTTAGAATTTTAATCCTGCAGCTCTTGCTGCATCAGCTAAAGCCTTAACACGTCCATGGTATAAATAACCACCACGGTCAAATACTACAGCTTCAATATTTAATGCTAATGCGCGCTTAGCTACTAAAGTACCAACCTCAGTTGCTGCTGCTACATTAGAACCATTTGATAAATTGATTTCTTTATCTAGTGAAGAAGCACTACATAAAGTTCTACCAGTTGTATCATCAATGATTTGTGCATAAATTTGCTTATTTGAACGGAATACATCTAGTCTTGGCTTTTCTGCAGTTCCGTTTACATTTTGACGAATACGTAAATGTCTTTTTTGACGAGTTACATTCTTAGATACCTTACTTATCATATTAGCACTCCTTTCTTAACTACTTCTTAGCAGTCTTACCTTCCTTACGACGAATAACTTCGTTACTATACTTAATACCCTTTCCTTTGTATGGTTCAGGCTTACGGATTTCACGAATCTCAGCCGCAAATTGACCAACCTTTTGCTTATCAATTCCAGAAATAATAATTACTGTATTCTTAGGTAATTCAACCTTTAAATCAGCTGGAATTTCCATATCTACTGTATGAGAATAACCAGCAGAAACGATAAGCTTATTGCCTTGTAATTGAGCACGGTAACCAACACCGTTAATCTCTAATTGCTTTTTAAATCCTTCAGATACACCAACAACCATGTTGTGTAATAATGCACGAGTAGTACCATGCATAGTCTTTACTAATTTAGTATCATTAGGACGCTTTACTAAAACTTCTGTAGCACTAACGCTAATTTCTAGTTCGTTATTGAATTGGCTTGTTAATTCACCTTTAGGTCCCTTTACTGTAACATTATTTCCTTCTGCAACAGTAACTGTAACACCTTGAGGAATTGCAATTGCCTTATTACCAATACGAGACATTTAAAACACCTCCTGTATTTTTATCTTACCAAACGTAAGCTAAAACTTCTCCACCGATTTTTTGCTTACGAGCTTGTTTATCTGACATAATTCCTTGAGAAGTAGAGATAATAGCTACACCTAAACCATTTAATACCTTTGGTAAATCTTCAGCTGTTGAATATACATGAAGACTAGGCTTAGAAATTCTCTTTAAACCTTTGATTACTCTTTGGTTATTCTCAGTATATTTTAATGTAATTGTTGTAACACTCTTAACATCCTTTGAAACTGTATATCCAGCGATGAAGCCCTCATTCTTAAGAACCTCAAGGATAGCACTCTTTAATTGTGAGCTTTGAACAGTAACAGTTTCATGACGCATTGCATTTGCATTCTTAATGCGTGTTAGCATATCCGCAATTGGATCTGTCATCATAACCTGATTCCTCCTTTTTCTATCTTGGAAAAAATAATTTTATTACCAGCTTGCTTTTTTAACGCCTGGAATTTGTCCCTTGTATGCTAATTCACGGAAACAAATACGGCATAATTTGAACTTACTAATTACAGCATGTGGACGGCCACAACGCTCACAACGAGTATATTCACGAGCAGCATATTTAGGTTTTCTATGATTCTTAACAACCATTGATGTTTTTGCCATAGTTTATTCCTCTTTCTTACTTTCTAAAAGGCATACCCATTAATGCTAATAAAGTACGACCTTCCTCATCTGTTGGTGCTGTAGTAACGATAACGATATCCATACCACGAACCTTTTTAATTTGATCAAAATTAATTTCAGGGAAAATTAATTGCTCTTTAACACCTAATGTATAGTTTCCACGACCATCAAATGCATTTGGATTAACACCATGGAAGTCACGTACACGAGGTAAAGCTATTGAAACTAGCTTATCTAAGAATTGATACATTCTTTCTCCTCTTAATGTAACCTTACAACCAATAGGCATTCCTTCACGAAGTTTGAAGTTTGCGATTGACTTCTTTGCCTTTGTGATAACTGGCTTTTGACCTGAAATAATAGTTAATTCTTCAACTGCATCGTCTAATACCTTAGAATTTGCAACAGCGTCACCAACACCCATGTTGATTACGATTTTCTCAATTCTAGGAATTTGCATAGAAGACTTATAAGCGAATTTGTTTTGTAATTCTGTTCTAACAGAAGTTTGATATTTCTCTTGTAAACGATTCACGAAAGTTTACCTCCTCTCCAGTAGATTAATCGAACTCATAATGAGTATCATCTTTTGCAACTCTAATTTTCTTAGTTTTGCCATTCTTATCTTCGACAACTTTGATACCAACACGTACTGGCTTATTTGTCTTAGGGTTTAATAACATTACGTTAGATGCATCAATTGGAGCTTCAACCTCAATAATGCCACCTTCTTGGTTAGCTTGAGTAGGCTTTTGATGCTTCTTAACCTTATTAACACCTTCAACTAATACCTTGTTTTCAGATGGGAAAACCTTTAAAACTTTACCAGTTGTAGGTACTAAATTACCCTTCTTATCTTTTGAAAATTTATCCTTACCAGCAATTACTACTACTGTATCTCCAGATTTAATATGCATATATGCGCACCTCCTTATAGTACTTCGGGAGCTAAAGATACGATCTTCATGAAATCCTTATCACGTAACTCTCTAGCTACAGGTCCGAAAATACGAGTTCCACGTGGAGTCTTATCCTCACGGATAACTACTGCTGCGTTTTCATCAAATTTTATATATGAACCATCAGGTCTTCTAATTCCTTGCTTAGTACGAACGATAACTGCCTTAACAACATCACCCTTCTTAACTGCGCCATTTGGAGAAGCTTCCTTAACTGAACATATAACGATATCACCAACATTAGCGTATCTATGTAATGCTCCACCTAAAATTTTAATTATTAATAATGAACGAGCACCGCTGTTATCAGCAACTGCTACTCTTGTTTCTTGTTGAACCATGATAGTACCTCCTTTCAGATACTAATTAAATTGTTTCTTTAGATTTAACTATCTCAACTAATGTATAGCATACTGTTTTTGATAGTGGTCTAGTTTCCATGAATTTAACAACATCTCCAACCTTAGCTGTGTTGTTTTCGTCATGTACGTGAAACTTTGTAGATTTCTTTACACGCTTCTTATAAAGCTTGTGTACACCAAAAGTATCAACAGATACAACAATTGTTTTATTCATTTTATCAGAAACTACTGTTCCTTGAAAATATTTACGACTATTGCGTTCCATGTTGTTTCCTCCTATTCAGCCTTGCTAGCCTTCTCAGTTAAAACTGTCTTCATTCTAGCAATTGTTCTTTTGATTTCATTCATACGAGCAGGCTTTTCAATATTTCCTAAAGCAGCTTGGAACTTTAAGTTGAATAATTCTTCCTTAAGATCAACGATCTTCTTATTAATTTCTTCAACAGTCATCTTACGAATTTCAGTTGTCTTTATCATTGCTCGTCACCTACTTTTACAACAACTTTAGTTGAACAAGGTAGCTTATGAGAAGCTAAACGTAATGCTTCGCGTGCAATCTCATCAGATACACCTGCAACCTCAAATAAAATTACACCCTTCTTTACTACTGCTACCCAAGTTTCTGGAGCACCTTTACCAGAACCCATACGTACTGCAAGAGGCTTCTTAGTCTTAGATAAATGAGGGAATACTTTAATCCATACTTGACCTTCACGGTTCATCTTACGTGTAATAGCAACACGGGCAGACTCTAATTGACGGTTTGTAACCCAACAACCTTCAGTTGCTTGTAAACCATACTCACCAAATGCAAGCTCAGTTCCACCCTTAGCCTTACCACTATAATAAACTCTATGAGGACGACGGTACTTTACTCTTTTAGGCATTAACATAATTATTTACCTCCTTTAGAGCTAGGCGCCTTATCTTTTCTAGGTTGTCTTGGAGTTTTTGGCTTAGTTTCAACTGATCTTGGTTGAATAGAGAAAACTTCACCCTTATAAATCCAAACCTTAATACCTAATTTTCCATAAGTTGTATGTGCTTCAGCTACAGCGTAATCAACATCTGCACGTAATGTTTGTAGAGGAACTTGTCCTTCATTATAACCTTCACTACGAGCCATTTCTGCGCCACCTAAACGACCAGAAATTAATGTCTTAGCACCCTTAGCACCAGCCTTTAATGCTCTTTGAATAGCCATCTTCTGAACACGACGGAAAGAAGCACGTTGTTCAAGTTGTTCAGCGATTGACTTAGCTACTAATGTTGCATCAAGCTCAGGCTTCTTAATTTCAACAACATTTAGTATGATTTCTTTCTTAGTTAAATGTTTTAAGCCTTCAACTACCTTATTCTTAGTTTCAGCTTCATGTCCAATTACAACACCTGGCTTAGCAGTATGTAATGTAATTTTAATACGATCTTTATTATTTTGACCTTTTACACGCTCAATAATAATACGTGATACAGCTGCTTTTGCATAAGTCTTTTCTAGATATTCACGAATTTTTAGATCCTCTAATAATAGATCTGCAACATCGTTCTTTTCTGCATACCATGCAGCATCCCAATCACGATTAATACCAACACGTAATCCTACAGGACTAACCTTTTGACCCATATGTTATTCCTCCTCTGTAGTTTCTTTCTCAGCTACGATAATAGTGATATTTGAGCATCTCTTGATGATAACATCACCACGGCCTTTAGCACGAGGTAACATTCTCTTCATACGAATACCATCATTAGCGTAAGCTGTTTTTATATATAGATTATTAACATCCATATTATAGTTATGCTCTGCATTTGCACATGCAGAATTTAAAACCTTACTAATAACTTCACAAGCTTTCTTGTTTGTTAGCTTTAAGATAGCCTTTGCTTCAGCTACATCCTTATTGCGAATTAAATCTAAAACAAGACGTGCCTTACGTGGAGTTATTCTAACAGTTTTTGCAGTTGCTTTTGCTTCCATTGTTTTATCTCCTTTTACTATCTCTTGCTTGCTTTCTTATCGTCAGCATCATGTCCACGGTAAGTTCTAGTTGGTGCAAATTCACCAAGCTTATGTCCTACCATGTCTTCTGTAATATATACAGGAACATGCTCACGACCGTTATAAACTGCGATTGTTAATCCAACAAAAGCAGGGAATATAGTTGATCTACGAGACCAAGTTTGGATAACCTTTTTATCGCCTGAAGCGTTCTGTGCTTCAACCTTCTTCATTAAATGATCATCACAGAAAGGTCCTTTTTTAATTGAACGAGCCATTTTGTTCCTCCTTATTATTTGTCATTTCTTCTACGAACGATTAGTTTGTTAGAAGCTTTCTTATGTTTACGAGTCTTTAAACCTAAAGCAGGCTTACCCCAAGGAGTCATAGGTGAAGGACGACCAACTGGACATTTACCTTCTCCACCTCCATGAGGGTGGTCATTAGGGTTCATAACAGAACCACGTACCTCTGGACGTAAGCCCATGTGACGAGCTCTACCAGCCTTACCAATTCTTACAAGCTCATGAGATTCATTACCAACCTCACCAACTGTTGCCTTACATGTAGCAAGAACCTTACGAACCTCACCACTACCAAGACGGATTAAAACATATCCACTTTCACGTCCTAAGATTTGAGCAGAAACACCAGCACTACGTGCTAATTGTCCACCCTTACCAGGATGTAATTCAATATTATGAATTAATGTACCAACTGGGATATTAACGATAGGTAATGCATTACCAACCTTAATATCTGCATCAGCACCAGATACAACAACTGTACCTACAGTTAAACCCTTAGGTGCTAAGATATATCTCTTTTCACCATCAGCATAAACTAATAATGCAATGTTTGCACTTCTGTTTGGATCGTATTCAATTGTTTTAACAGTTGCAGGGATACCATCCTTGTTTCTCTTAAAATCAATTAAACGATATTGTCTTTTAGCACCGCCGCCTTGATGACGAACAGTGATATGTCCTGTATTATTACGTCCTCCCTTTTTATTAAGAGGTGCAAGTAATGACTTTTCAGGAGTGTCAGTTGTGATTTCATCAAATGTTAAAACTGACATGTTACGTCTACCATTAGACGTTGGCTTATATTTTCTAACTGCCATAGTTAATAATTCCTCCTATTAGATCTCAAAAGCGTCAATCTTTTGACCATCTGCAAGTTTACAAATAGCCTTCTTATAAGCAGCAGTGTAGCCCTCATGTTGACCTACTCTCTTGTGCTTAGGTAATACATTGATTGTATGAACGCTTAATACCTTTACATTAAAAATTTGTTCAACAGCATTTTTGATTTCAACCTTATTAGCTGTCTTTAATACCTTAAAAGTGTATTTATTATAGCTTTCTTTTAAAGCCATAGTCTTTTCAGTGATGATTGGACCTTGAATAATGTCAAATGCCTTTGTCATATTACTTCAAAACCTCCTCAAAATAAGCTACTGCAGCGCTAGTTAATACTAAATTCTTGTAACAAAGAATTTCATATACGCTTGCATTATCAGCAGGTGATAGGAATACTCCGGCAATGTTTCTAGCTGAATAAACAGCCTCTGCTGTAAGCTCCTCTGGAGCACATACAACCATTGTCTTTCCTTCAACCTTAATATTTTCTAAGAACTTAATAAAATTCTTAGTTTTGATTTCTTCAAACTTAATTGCTTCAACAGCAGTTAAAGCATTCTCGTTTACCTTATAAGATAAAACATTCTTTAAAGCTAATCTCTTAACCTTCTTATTTAACTTGAAGGCATAGCTTCTTGGTGTAGGACCAAATACTGTTCCACCACCAACCCATTGTGGAGCACGGATTGAACCTTGACGAGCACGTCCTGTTCCCTTTTGTCTCCATGGCTTACGGCCACCACCGCGAACTTCGCTACGACCCTTAGTATCATGTGTACCTTGTCTCATAGCTGCTCTTTGGCAGTTAACCACATCATATACTACTTGCTGATTGATTTCAGTAATACCGAATACTTCAGCACTTAATTCTAGATCTTTAACTTTTTCTCCAGATTGATTTAATAATGCGATTGTTGGCATAATAAATCTCCTTTCCTACCAATTTATTACTTTACAGCCTTTACAGCTGTCTTAATTACTACGAATCCCTTCTTAGGTCCTGGTACATTACCACGAACTAAGATTAATTCTCTTTCAGCATCAACCTTAGCAATTGTAAGGTTTTGTAATGTTACAGTATCATGTCCCATATGTCCAGGCATTTTCTTACCCTTCATGTTACCCTTGATAGCTCCCATAGAACCAACGATACGATGACAAGCTGAAGTACCATGACTCATTCTTAAACGAGCATGATTGTAACGCTTGATTGTACCAGCAAATCCTTTACCTTTAGAAGTACCAGTAACATCTACAACATCACCTGCTGCAAAAATATCACATTTAATTTCTTGGCCTACATTGTAAGACAATAACTCATTTCCTTGTGCTTCTGAGAAACGGAATTCTCTTATGAAGCGCTTAGGAGCAGTGTTAGCCTTTGCAACATGGCCCATTTCAGGTTTATTTGCTAAATTTTCTCTTTTATTACAGCATCCAACCTGAACAGCAACATAACCATCATTTTCAACTGTCTTTTGTTGTAATACAACATTATCAGAACAATCAATGATAGTAACTGGAACTAAATTTCCAGCTGCATCGAAAATTTGAGTCATACCCAATTTTCTACCTAAGATTCCCTTAGCCATTTGAAATTTTCCTCTTTTCTTTAAAATATTTTAATTACTTCTTTAATACGATGTCTACACCAGAAGGTAGATCAATGTGCATTAAAGCATCAATTGTTTGTGGATTTGGATCCACAATTTCGATTAATCTCTTATGTGTTCTTCTTTCGAATTGCTCACGAGAATCCTTATTTACGTGAGGTGAACGAAGAATAGTGAAGATTTCCTTTTCAGTAGGTAGTGGAATAGGACCATTTACTACTGAACCTGCCTTCTTAACGCTATCAACGATCTTCTTTGCTGATAGGTCTAATAATCTGTGATCATAAGACTTTAAACGAATTTTGATTTTTTCTTTTGCCATTTTAATATACTCCTTTCGCCTATAATCGTAGTATAGACTTGCTCCATGGGAAAACCCAACACGCTGTATGACAACGCTCTTCGGTGTGTCGGCAACCTCCCACTTCACAGCCACTTCCTGCTCGATATAGAGCCTTTCATATTTTACAATAAAAAAAGGCCTATTGCAAGACCTTTTTTATTTTTTCTAAATATTTTTTTTAATATTTTTTTAAAATGTTAATATTTTCTAATTTTTCCATTTAAGCCATGTAAAACTACATAACTTCCATCTGACTTATTTGAACATAATCCCTTAGCATATTTTAAAGCTTCCTCTTGAGTCTCAAATAATTTAATAACCTTTTTTGACTCTTGAATAAAAACTTTCCATTCTCTACCATCATTATCCCTTTTAGAAACATGATAAATAGTACCCTTCTTTTCTTGTGTAGGTAACTTAGGGATGACAGTTTTCATTTGAGATATATCTACTGATTTTTTTTCTGTTGAAGTCTTCTTTACAGTTTTTTTAGGACTATCAGCTTCTTTAGCTACTTCAACTGGTTTTGACACCTCTACTTTGGGTGCCGCCTTAACTCCTGGTGCCTTTTTTGTTGGTACTGTAGAATCTTTTTTTGTTGATAAAACTGCCATTGTTCAAATCCCTCCATATATAAACTTATTATTTAAATTATATAAAATTTTGTCGAAAATGTAAACGTTTAAGATTTATTTTTATTAAATTATTAATTATTTGTTAATTATTGTTAATTATTAATTATTTTTTATATGAATATACATTATTCTGATCAATTGCTGAAATTTAGATTTTTTAATAACACATAGTAAGATATACTATTTCTTTAATATCTTCATCTTTTAATTTCATAAAAAAATACCCCTAGATCTTTCTAGATTTTACTCTAGTCCGACTTTAGGGGTACTCTTCATCAATTCCCTCCTAAAATTTAAATTAATTACTATTTACTTTTATATTTTCTAAATATTTAATAATCTTTTCAAATGATTGTTCTTTAGTTAAATTTTTTGTATCAAAAATAATATTTATTTCATAATTCTTATTCGCAAGCTTTACTCCATGCATAGAATATGCAACTTGAAATAGCTTATTACCATCCTGATATTTACTTGCTTCAGCAGAAAATTTTATAATTATAGATTCTAATTTCACATCTATAAAATAAATACCTATTTCATTAAATAAACTCTTCATAAGCTTTTCAAGCATATAGCATTTTAAATCACTATCAACAGTACCAAATCTATCAGTTAATTCATCAATTAAATGATTCATATCACATCTAGTTCTTATATTATCAATACGCTTATGAATATCAATTCTTATATCATCATTAGAAATATAGCTTTCTTTAATAGTTCTATTAGCTAAAGGTTTATTCATACTAGGATCAAGCTTAATTTTCTTTTCTTCTTTATGATGAAGTTCTTCATCTAAAAGCTTCATATACATATCAAGTCCTACAGATTCTACAAATCCGGATTGCTCCTCACCTAACAAATCTCCTGCTCCTCTAATTGATAAATCTCTCATAGCTATCTTAAATCCACTACCAAGCTCATTAAATTCCTTAATAGTTTCTAATCTTTTTTCGGCTTGAGGAGTAAGAATCTTTCTTGGTTCATACATTAAATAAGCATAAGCTATTTTATTTGATCTACCTACTCTACCTCTAATTTGATACATTTGAGATAAACCTAATCTATCTGAATCATGAATAATTAAAGTATTAGTATCTGGTAAATCAATACCAGTTTCAATAATAGTAGTACATAATAAAACATCATATTCATGATTAATAAATTTGATTAATACATTTTCAAGCTGATCTTTTGATAGCTTACCATGACCAATACAAATTCGTGCCTCAGGTACAATACTATGTAAATGAGCTGCTTCTTCTTCTTCTATTCCCTCAACAAAATTATATAAATAGAATACTTGGCCACCTCTTGCCATTTCACGTAATATTGCATCAGCAATAATTTTGTCATTTCTTTCAAGAACATAGGTTTGAATTGGATATCTATTTTTAGGTGGAGTTTCTATCATAGATAAATCCTTAAGTCCCATTACAGACATTTGTAAAGTTCTAGGAATTGGTGTTGCAGATAAAGTAATACAATCAACATTAACCTTTAATTCTTTTATCTTTTCCTTATGACTTACACCAAATCTCTGTTCCTCATCAACTATTAACAAACCCAACCCATGATAACTAATATCTTTTGATAATATTCTGTGAGTTCCAATAACAACATCAACTGCTCCAGTATTTAAATCATGAATAATTTTAGTTTGATCCTTTTTAGAAATAAATCTAGATAATAGCTCAACTCTAATACCATATTTTTCCATTCTATCTTTGAATGTATAATAATGTTGCCTTGCTAAAATGGTAGTTGGAGCTAATACACAAACCTGTTTACCACCATAAACTGCTTTAAAAGCAGCTCGTAATGCAACCTCCGTTTTACCATAACCAACATCTCCACAAACTAATCTATCCATAGGACGATTAGATTCCATATCATGCTTAATTGCCTCAACAGCCTTTTTCTGATCAGGAGTTAGTTCATATTGAAAATCATTTTCAAATTCTATTTGCTCTATTGAATCCTCTGGGAACATAAAGCCCTCTGAGGCTTGACGTTCTGAATATAATCTAATTAATTTATCAGATATTTCATGGACTCTATTCTTAACTCTATTCTTTGCCTTGACCCATTTAGTATCACCTATTTTATGTAATTCAATACCTTCAACATCCTTAGATGCATATTTCATAAGATTTGCAATAGATTCAAGTGGTATATATACAGCTGTATTATCAGCATATTCAACATATAAATAATCTCTTTTTGTATTTTCTAAATCTAGAGTCTTAATACCTAAATATCTACCAATACCATAATCATAATGAACAACATAATCTCCAATACATAATTCATCATATCTAGATATTTTAATGGCATTTTTATATATAGATTTATATTTCGCTTTTTTAGGCTTTGCTTGTATATCAAAAATATCAGCTTCATTTATTATCATAAAATCTTCATTTTTCATAATAAATGAAGGAGTATATCCAATAAAACAATTTACTACATTTTCTCTAATATCATCTAATTTATTAATTTTATGTAATATAATCTCATTTTCATCAAGATATTCAAATAATTTTTTATATCTATCGTCACGAGTAATAGAAACAATAAGCTTTCTTTTTGATAAATAATCCTTAAAATCTGTTAATATAGCTTTTTGATTAGCTTTATAAGGTTCAATAGAAGTAGAATTAATTTCTAAATCAGTTTCTCCGATACTTCTTAACCCTTCAATTTGAACATTATACATTTCTAAGATTTCCTTAAAATTCATATAAAAAGGAATCCCAGCTAAACTATAACCCCCAACTCTACCACAATACTCATTTAAATCTAAATTCAATCTTTCATAGCATTCTATTGATTTTGTAGGATCAATAAAATATAATCTTTTTTCAGCAACAAAATTAATAATAGAAGTTGATGCATCATTAAAGAATGTAATATATCTTTGAAGATTATTCAATTCCTTATGCAATCCCAAATTTTCAAGATCCTTTTTATAGATATTCTCTTCTATTTCTGATAAAGGAAATCCATCTAAATAAGAAGATAATTTACTCTTTGCATTTAAATAATTTTCATTATCATACATCATTTCACTAACAGGTAAAATCTCAATCTCATCTACTGATGAAATGGAACGTTGGGTATCAATATTAAAGGTTTTAATACTATCTATTTCATCACCAAAAAAATCAAGTCTTACTGGTTCAGAATATCCAAAGGGGAAAACATCTAAAATAGAACCTCTTTTAGAAAATTGACCAGTTTTTTCAATTGTATAAACAGGTTCATATCCTAAATATACTAGTTTATCTACAAGCTTAGATAAATCATATTCATCGTATTTTTTTATTCTTAATAAGGAATTAGTCCATACTTCTTTAGGTAATTCATATTTAATAATTGCATGCATATTCATAATTACTATTTTTTTAGAATTAGATAATAAAGTACAAATGGTTTGAATTCTTTCAAATAAGAAATCTCCTGTTGCCGCAATCATTTCAGCTGAAACAAGCTCATCTGCAGGGAAAAACAAAACATCCTCCTCATTAATAAAAGAGGCTAGTTGATCATAATATTTTTGAGCTTGATATAAAGTTGGCAAACATACAAAAATAGTTTTATTTGATTTATAAAAATCTGAAGCTATTAACATAATATTAAATCCATCACAAGAATTTCCTAATCTTATTTGATTTGTATCTATTATTCTTTTTACTGAATCTAATTTATTAAAATAATCTAAAATAACCATAAAATCACCATTAAAATAATAGAAAAAAACTATAAAAATATAGCTTTCTTCTTTAATATTTATTTACAATAATCTATTGCTTCTTTAATTAATATTGGAAGCTTCTTGCAATCTTTAATAGAAATAGCTGAAATAGTAACTCTAATAACATTATCCATAGGAATAATATGTATTTTTTTATCTACTAAATATTGATATACTGAATTAGGATTACTACATGGAATAGTAATAAAGAAACCACAATCAAATGGTAAAGTCTTAAGACCTACTTCATTAGATTTTTCAATAAACATATTCGCTCTATCAATTAATGTTTTTCTTGAAAGCTCTAATTCCTCTTCAAATTTATTTCTAAGCTTATCATCTGTTAATACCTTAGTAATTAAATTCATTCCTAAATTAGTAGTATTACTCCATTTAGCACGAGAAGAAAACTTATTAGCCTTATTAAATTCTAAAATATTTTCTTCTGAATTACTAACAGCTATCATAGCTCCTACTCTAATACCATATAAAGCCATAGTCTTAGAACCACTAAATGCCATTATTGCCATCGCATTAGAATTAAGATTTTTATATAAAGCTATTTTATCTCTTGTAGCCTTAAAACCTCTTTTATCATAATCAATATATGCCATATCATGCAATAATATTACTGGAGTGCCATCATTTGATAATTCATTAATCATATTAATGATACTTTTCCACTCATCAAAAGACATAGTATAACCAGTTGGATTTTGACAAGGATCATTAATTACTAATAATATTCTTCCTTGTTTATTTTTTAAAGAGACCATTTGATTATAAATATCTTTTAAATTAAATTTATTATTTTCATCAAATAAACTATAGGTTCTAAATGATGCATAGTTTTCATAAGCAAATTGCTTATAATTGCCCCACATATAATTTGGAAGTAATACCTCATCACCAGGATTTAAATAATTACTAAATGTATTAGAAATAGCACCACTGCCACCTGGTGTAGCCATTACACCAACATTCATAAATGAAGAGTAATGCTCCCTCAATACCCAATGCTTAATAGCCTCATGATAGGTATCTGGTCCTGGGGTTGATGCATAAGAGAATTTCTCATCATCTGTTAAATTATTTAATGCTTCATTAACACTATCAAAAACAAAAAGCTTTCCCTCTTCATCATAAAGCATTCCTATAGTAGCATTTACTACACTAGGATCCTTTTTTTTCATTTCTTTTGCGATAGCACCTAAGGTAATAATATTACTCTTATCTTCTTTAACAATACTTCTTTTAGCTAATAATGACATATAAATCCTCCAATTTATATAAAGAAAAAGAAACCCATTTAAAAATAGGTAGCTTATAATTATTTATATCATTTGCTATTTTACCATATTCATTCAAGTTTTAAAAGATAAAAAAAAGAAAAATGATGCCATTAAATGACATCATTTATCTAATTACTTCTTTAAATAATTATAAATACCGAAAACACCATTAAGAAGTAGAACAACTCCTAATACAATGAAGAACCAATCCATTACAACCCATTGTGCTACTACAAGTAAAACACCAATAATAATTGTAATAATTGAATAAACAATTGATATTGTGTTCTTTGCGTTAATTGAATTTATTAAATCTAATACACCTTTAATTGCTAAGAATACACCTACAATAACTAATACTAGCCATAATAAAGTCCAACCACATACAATTACAACTACACCAACTACAATTTCTATAATACCTTCAGTATTATTCTTATTCATTATTGCAATAATACCTAAAGCAATTAATAATACTCCAAATAAAGTTAACGCAACACCTAATAGGGTATCTCTTACACTTGGAATAAACATAATAACACCAACTACAATTAATATTATTGATGTTACTAATGAATTTAATTTCTTATCTTTTAAAAATTTCATCAATATTATCTCCTTTTTATATTATAAAGATATTATAAAGCAATTTAAAAACAAAATAAATATACAAAAATAATAGTTTTGTTCAAAATGTTACTATTTTACAACAAAAAAATCATATTTAATATCTAATTCATTTTGTTTTCAATTACAATTAATATCACTCCTTATTATTAATTTTTTTCAGTTTAAAATCACGCTTAAATGAAATAGCAGTTTTTTTTATTTTCTACGCATATCTATAAGCTTTTCTACCGTAACAAAAAGTATAGTAAACTATAGAAATCACCATACTTCAGCCCTTACGGTTAGGCTATTATATTAATATCATAGATATTCTATTCTCCTCATAAATAGATTACTAAGTATAAGGGGGATACATAAAATACTACA
>JBGVLG010000027.1:0-4556 GCA_045124155.1 Anaeroplasma sp. | reverse complement strand
GTATACCATACATAGCCACCAAAACCATTATTAATTAGATTAGTTGCTTCTTCTTTTGCTTTTTGTAAATAATCGTTTAATTGTTGTGGTAAGCTATCAATTCCTTGCAACATATCATTTATTTTATCTGTTGTATTTGATGTTTCATTAAAAAAGTTTTTATTATAATAACCAAGTGTAATATTATCATATTCTTGTGTTAAACAATTATATTTATATTCAATACATCTTGCAGGAATATTAATTCCTAATTTTTCATGTTTAATTGTAACATCATCACCAATATTAATTAATGTCAACGCTAAATAATCTTTATATTCTTCTGTTTTTGATAATTCTTTAAAATTAATATCGTAAGTAGTTGTTGGAATATCTACTTGATTATCTGTAAATTCTTTTTTTGCCAATTCTATTAATTTATTCTGAGCGTCATTAATATTTGTATATACATATTCTTCTTCATTTGAATTTTGAATCATATTCGATGGAGAATAATTTGGAGAACCTGTCCATTTAACATTTTCATATTTATATTCACGTATAATAGGCATTGAGTAATTATTTATCAAAGGAGAATCAACATATTTATTGCCAGATAATTCAATACCATCAAAACCAACTGGGCGAATACGAGTTACTACATTTGTCATATCAAATTTAGCATTTAATCCAGTTAAGTTTTTACCGTATGCTATTTTATATCCTCTATCTTGTCCGATACGGTTATCAATATTAAATGATAACCAATCCATATCGATTTCTCCGCCCCAACGATTAATAAAAGAATTTTCATCACTACCTATTAAAGCAGAAACAACATTTTTTCTTACCATCCGTGAACTTGTAATATTTGTTATATTAGATGTACCAGAAAAATGATGAGGATAAGACGTATTAGTTAATATTTGATCAATTGCCACTCTACCATTTTTTTCTACAATATTTGTATCCTCAATAAAATTATTTTGTAGATCAAAAAAGATATGTTCGGCATATACTGTAATATCTGATAATGTTTTTGTTACGTGTTTAATTCTAAATAATTGATTATTTGCTTTAATAATTCTGTCTTCTTGTAATAATTTCCACTTATTATATTTATCAAAAGGATGTGTTAAATCTAAACAATATTTATAATCATTTAAATCTCTTGTAACAATTGCGTTTTTCGGCAATAATATTCCTAAACCATTATTGTCAAAATCAGTTTCATCATATTCATAAATTTTAATAATAGATTGTTTTTTAATTAAAAAATTTGTTGTTATCGTAAATATATTTGATTTAAATTCATAAATAATTATATTATTATTGGTAGAACTTTCGATATAATCTTCCGTAACGACATTATATGAATTTGATTCGGTAATAACATTATATTCATCTTCGGTTAATACATTATAGGTTACATTTATTGTAGTTTCTTCTTCGGTAATATATTTAATACATACTTGACAATCATATGTATTTTTATCTTTTAAAAAAGATAAATCAAAAACACTATAATTTAATGTAAAATAATTAGATAGATATAATGTTCCGTCTATAATTATTCCTACTTCTTTTATTTTTACTACGTCATCTAAATTATAATTGACTTGTAAATATAGTTTATTTTTATTACGAATCAATATATCAGTCGTTTTAATAGAACTCATTCGATTCACCTCCTCCTATAAGTATCTCCATCTAGGATTAATTTTAATTCCAATAATTCCGTCGCCAGACCATTCGATAAGAGTATCACCAGTTTGAATTTCTAAATAATCACAATTAACATCTTTATTTGCACTTGATGGTGAACCGTTAATAATTCTATATGATTCCTTTAATTCATAATCTAGAATAATATGATCATTAATATCTTTAATACGAATTGTTTCACTTCCTATAATTAATGTCGCAGAACCAGTTCCATAAATAGTGATTTCAGGCTGAGATGTTGCATTAGTATTATTTTCTAATATATATGACGTTCCTGCCGCTGTTAATTTAATTGTATTATCTTTTATTTCATATGCGTGTGGCTGTAATTTAAAAGTTATTAATACTTTACAAAATTGTCTAACAACTCTTTCAAAATCTAATTTGCTTATTATTGTTGCTTTATAATATCTATCTGGTTGATTTGAAAATATTAAATCACCAGACCCTTTGAAAATATTTCTTATTTTTTGAATATCTTCCTTTTTATATATTTTTAATTCAATATCTATATCTATCGGTTCGTATGCTTCTTGACTATCAGTTAAAAATCCGTGTCTACCGTCTATTTCAATAATATCTTGTTTAACATTTGCTGTTGGAACAATCGGTAATTCTTCTATTAAAAAAATTCCTTTTGTATTAAATCCTTTAAAAACAATCCAGTTTTCTTGATTGTGAATCATTATTTCACCTCTATTCTATTATAATAGGGAACTTATATAAAAGTTCCCTATTATTAATATAAATATAAAAAGTAATTCTATTCTATTTATTTTAAAAAAATTGTGAATAAAATTGTGATTTTATTCTATTTTTTAGATATAAAAAAAGAGGATTAGTTATCCTCTTTCAATATTTCTATCAATTCTTTTGGAGCGTCATTATAATAATAAACAACAAAACCCTTGTATTGTTTTCTTGTTCTTCCGTTTATTTTAATATATTCTTCAGGGTTATGATAATATTTTGCAACTTCAGACAATTTTGCTTTATTAAATTTATATCCTTTAATCATTTCTAATTGTTTTGAAGCATAACCAATTGTATTATAACAATATAATTCATTTGTTTCTTTGTTGTATAAAATTATTTTTTTTGAAACCTTTGTTGGTTTTCCTGTTTTTGCTTCGCTTATTGCTTTTCTTTTTTCTTCTGAGCATGGCTTTCCATAATTTGGACTTAAATTACCTTTTGTTCCATACATATGATTATTTTCTCCAGAAAGTGCTTTACTTAAATTAAGTTTAGTTAATTGATTATTACTATTTTCTTTATCTGTAACCCATCTTAAATTATTTGCTTCATTTGTACCACCGTTAGAAATAGGAATAATATGGTCTACTTTTGCTCCATCAAAATGTCCACCAACAAACATATGAGCAATAAGTCTATGTAATAAAAATCTCTTATTCATTAATTTTACTCTAATATAACCATCTTTCGTAATTTCGCCTTTCATATTTTCTTTTCTAAATACTGATTTAATATGTCCTAAGTTACTAACTTTATATAAATTTCTATAATCATAAATAATTCCATTTTCTTCAAAATATACATCTTTCCAAATTTCCTCCATATTATCACCTCATAAATAATTATATAAGGAATTTAATCCTTATATAATTATTATATGAAATGGGTAACGAATATATTCTATTAATCTCCAGCTGGTAGCGGATAACTAAAGTTTGCAGGTAAATTAGTACACCATGCGCGTTTTAATTCTCTTGTTGCTAAAATATATTTACCAACAGCCATATCTCTATTA
The DNA here is from genome assembly GCA_045124155.1 of Anaeroplasma sp. GTDB lineage: Bacteria > Bacillota_I > Bacilli_A > Acholeplasmatales > Anaeroplasmataceae > Anaeroplasma. Next base: position 1,081 of record JBGVLG010000027.1, on the reverse strand, counting down.
GTAGACCAGTCAGGTTGCCATACAGCACCTACTGAAGACCACCAGTCACCACCAGAGTTTACTACTAATTGAGCACTATCTAGATTATCTGCTCCGTTTTCATCATATTTAACAAGTTTAAAATCAATTTTTGTAACAATATATGGTTGTCCATTATTAGACCAAGCTGGATTACTTCTCCAATTTTTTTGGTATCCCCATGGATGGAAACAACGACCTTGTGTTGTAGAGTCTTGTTTAATTTTTACCCATGTAGAGTGGTTACCACTAACACCATTTTCCCATGTTACAGAGTTAGAAATTGTATTATTTCCATCATCCCAGAAATCCTCAACGTACCAAGAACCCCATTCAAAATCAGAGCTTAATACATCCCATGAATTTGATGATGTATTCCATATCCATGCTTTAGGATTTTGTAATAATAATCCAACATTATCATAGTACGAAGCTCCCTCAATTTTATATGTTGTCATCCAATGTCCAAAAGCATTCCATGTTGAGTTAGGGAATGAACCATCTGGATTAATACGAGGAGCATATTTCCAGTTATATCCGCCAGTAGGTGGATTTGCAATATTTGGTGTAGCTTCATGTGAATTACTATATTGTTGAGTTAATGCAGTATCACTAGAGTTTGAAATTCCACTTGATGTAGATCCTCCACTTCCACTTCCTCCTCCACTAGATGATGAATTAATAGTTACGCTAATTTGAACTTTATTAACATTAGATGAAGATAATGTAACAATACCACTACCTGCATAACCACTATACAATATAAATGATTGAGGAGTATTATAATTAGATGGTGTAAATGTTAACGATGAATTATTAACTGATACATTTCCGTCCGTTGTAATATAAACTGTTTGATTATTTGTTGGCGCTTTATCTAATAATACATTAACGCTTGTATTAGTATTTTCATTCATTGTATATGATGTATTTTCAACAACAATATTTCCATATGTAGTTGTAGTTCCACCAGTACCACCACTTGAACTTCCATCTCCGAATAATTGGTCTTTTAACCATGAAGCAATCGCTTGATGCCCGTCAGCAGTTGGATGGTAATAAT
>JBGVLG010000026.1:0-4918 GCA_045124155.1 Anaeroplasma sp. | reverse complement strand
CAAAGCAGCGATATCTTTTAATGAAAGTTCTGGATTTGTTGAAGGCAACAACAACAAATTTAAACTCATCAAACGTATTTTATACGGAAGATGTAATTTAGTCAATCTGTTTAAGAAATGTTTTTCTATTTTCTCTTTAAAGGTATCATCCAATATATTTAATTTATTAAATTTTACTAGTTCTATACCCTATCAAGCGTAAGAACCTTAATTAAATAGACTGGAGTTTTCTTTTCTTATTATTTTCAAATCAAATTAAATATGATAAAATAAATCTATAGATAATTTGGAGGTAATAATATGGATTATGATGCTATGCTTAAGTATGTATATAATATTTTATCTTCCAATAATGCACTAAAACCTAAAAAAGAAGAATCAGCTTTTAGAAATAGATATCTTCATTCAAAAAGAGTTTATTATTGGGCTATGAGATTATTACCTGATTTTTTAGATATTGATAAAGAAGTAGTATTAACTGCTGCTATATTTCATGATGTTGGATATGCTTATGGTAAAGAAAATCATGCTATAAATAGTAGTAAAATATTTATTGAATATGCTAAAAATAATAATCTTGATGAAGAATTTATCGATAGAGTTTCTAATGTTATCATTAGTCATTCAGATAAAACATTATTAAATAATCCATTAAGTAGTAAAGAGCTTATTATTTTATTAGAGGCTGATTTATTAGATGAAGAAGGAGCAATGGGCATTGCTTGGGATTTAATGGCCTTAGGTTATAATAAGCCTACTGATTATAGAGAAGGAATTACTGCATTATGGATTCATTCTGGGCATATTTTGTATCAGGATTATATGGTAACTCCACTGGCAAAAAAATATTGGAATGAAAAAAAGAAGCTAGTTAGTGAATTTATAACTGCATATAAAAATGATTTATTTATAGAAGGAGAAGAATAAAATGGATACTAAGAATTATAAAAGCTATAACGATACTATTATGGAAAGATTTTCTTGTCGTAGTTTTTTACCTCAAAAAATCACTCAAAATGAGCTACAAGAAGTATTAAAAGCAGGAATATTAGCTCCGACAGCTGTAAATTTTCAACCAGAAAGAATTATTGTTGTAGAAAATGAAGCTTTACTTGAAAAAATGAAGGAAGCAACACGCTTTACCTTTGATGCTAAAACAATATTAGTTGTTTGTTATGACAAGAATGTATCATGGCATAGAAAAAGTGATGGAAAGGATCATGGCGATATTGATGCAACAATAGTTGCCACTCAAATGATGCTTGAAGCAACTACTTTAGGTTTAGGAACTTGTTTTGTTTGTTCCTTTAAAGAAGAAATATTAAGAAATATATTAGATATTCCTGAAAATTATGGCGTTACTTGCATGCTACCTATTGGCTATCCTAAAGAAGTATTACCTCATGGACCAAGAATTGATTTAGAGGATATTGTTATTTATAAATAGAAGGAATTGTTTATTATGTATGTTAATATAATTGGTGCAGGTCTTGCTGGATGTGAGGCTTGCCATTATTTATCAAAAAAGGGCTATCAAATTAAATTATATGAGATGAGACCAAAAGTAATGACTCCTGCTCACAAAACTGAAAAATTTGCAGAGCTTGTTTGTTCAAATAGCTTAAGAAGTGATTCTTTAGAAAATGCTTGTGGTGTATTAAAAAAAGAGATGGAAATGCTTGATAGTATTATCATTAAAGCTGCAAGATTAAATAAAGTTGAGGCTGGTGGAGCCTTAGCAGTTGATAGAGAGGGATACTCTCAATATGTTACAGATTATATTAAATCTTTACCTAATGTAGAAATTATTTATGATGAAATTTCTCATATTGATACAAATATTCCTACAATTATTGCAACTGGTCCTTTAACTAGTGGACCTTTATGTGAGGAAATAAAAAGATTATTTGGCTGTGATGATTTTTATTTTTTTGATGCTCAAGCTCCAATAATTTATGCAGATTCTATTGATTATTCTAAGGTATATTTAAAAAGTAGATATGATAAGGGTGTTGCTTCTTATTATAATTGTCCTATGACTAAAGAGGAATTTGATAGATTTTATGAGGCATTAATTACTGCTGAATGTGTTGAGGAAAAGGATTTTGAAATGAAGGTTTTTGAGGGTTGTATGCCTGTTGAAGTTATGGCAAAAAGAGGCCCACAAACATTAACCTTTGGACCTATGAAGCCAGTAGGCTTAAGAACCCCTACTGGAGAAAAGCCTTATGCAGTTGTACAGCTTCGTCAGGATGATCTAGCAAAAGAAATGTATAATTTAGTAGGATTTCAAACCCATTTAAAATTTCCAGAACAAAAAAGAGTATTTCAAATGATTCCAGGTCTTGAAAATTGTAGATTTGCAAAATATGGGCGTATGCATAAAAATACATATATTAACGCTCCTATGATTTTAAATCCTACATATCAAACAAAGGCTTATCCTAATCTTTTCTTCGCAGGACAAATTAGTGGTGTTGAGGGGTATGTTGAATCTGCTGCATCAGGAATTTATGCTGCAATTAATATGGATAGATACCTCAAGGGAAAAGAATTACATATTTTTCCAGCTACAACAATAATGGGGTCCATGTCTTTATATATTTGTAATGCAAATAAAGAGGGCTTTCAGCCTATGAATGCAAATTTTGGAATTGTTGCCCCATTAGAGGAGAATCATCCTAAAAAGAGTAGAAAGCTATTATATTCAGAAAGAGCATTACAAACTATGGAAAGAGAGATAAATAAGCTTAATGACTGATAATGAAGCAATTGAAGAATTCATTACTCATATCACAAGTGAAAAAGGTTATTCTTTAAATACAATTGAAAGCTATAAAAGAGATATTTTAGAATTTCAAAGTTTTTTAATTAATGAAAAAATGGCTGCAGGACTTTTGAAGCTTAGAAATGGGAGAGTTGCTCAAAATTATGTTTCTTATTTGGGAAAAACTGATTTAGCATCAACCTCTATTCATCAAAAGATTTCTGCTCTATCAAGCTTTTATGCTTTTTTATTAAATCAAGGTATAATAACAACAAATTATTTTAAGGATTTAGATTTACCTAAAATTCCTAAAAGGCTTCCTAAAATAATAAAGGAAGAGGAAATAATGTTAATGTTTGAAAGTTGTGATTTAAATAACAAATTAGGTTATCGAAATTATTGTATTTTAGGGTGTCTTTATGGTTGTGGCTTAAGAGTAAGTGAATTATGTAATTTAGAAATTAAGGATATTGATTATTCAAATAGGACCATTTTAATTCACGGAAAGGGTAGCAAGGATAGATTGGTAATAATGTATGAGGAGCTTGCCCTAGCATTAAAGCATTACATTTCTACATATAGAGTAGATTTATTATATAATTCTAAGGATGTAGAAAATAGACATGTATTTTTAAATAAAAATGGTACTACCTTAACAAGAGTTGGTGTAAGAAAAATATTAGAAAAAATAGTAAATGATTGTGGTGAAAACTATCATATTTCTCCACATATGCTTCGTCATAGCTTCGCAACAGCACTACTTAATCATGGAGCAGATATGAGAAGTGTTCAGGAGCTTTTGGGACATGAGAGCCTATCTACTACTCAGGTATATACTCATGTTTCATATGAAAAAATAAAAACTTCCTATCAAATATCTCATCCGAGGGCTATGAAGATTGATGAAAAGAAAAAGAAATAATGTGAAATTGTAAATAAATTTATAAGTCACTTGTTTTCTTATTTTCATTTTGATATAATCACAATGTTTAGAAATGGAGTGAATTATAAATGACAAAAAAAATACTTGGAGTATTATCTATAATAGCATTAAGTCTAGTATCACTTTCTTCTTGTGGAGGTGAATCAGAGGATTTAAGTCATAATAGGCAGGCAATAATTAGTTCTTCAACTGCTGAAAAATATAATTTAAATTTCAATAATGAAAATGGTTCATTATTGGTCGAAAAGGACAACTATTCTTTATATTTGGCAACTGATGTTAAAGCTTCATTAGTAACATATACAGTTGATGTATTACAGCTTAAGGATTTAGATGGAAACAATTTAGTTGAAACTGAAGGGGAGAAACTTAGAAATATCAATTCTAAAACTTTAGTTTTTTCAGAAGGATTAAGTGCTTTATATACTAGTGAAGTTACTCAATATATAAATATGTTATATGATGGTACTGATGGTGTTGGTAAGGTTTTAACTAGGGATTCATTAGGTTTCAACCCTGATCTAAAACCATCATGGACCAAAACTTCTGATTTAAAAACAGCATATGAATATTATAAGAATAATGATTTATCTGAACTTAAATTAGAAATTGTATATTTACCTACATATTTTGTGAGAAAAAATGAAGGTATTGTTGTTATGGAACAACATATTTTAGCTCCAATTTATATGACATATACTACTGAAAACAGCAGTAAGGAAATTGTTAATGGGGAACTTGCTGACTCAAATATTTCATCTATTAAGAAATCAGAATTTAAATTTGTAGAAAATTCTAATGCAGTATTAGAAAAGTAAAAAAAGTTTTTAATAAAAAACCAATGAAAAAAATCTCACATAAAATTTATATGTGATAATTCATTGGTTTTTTATATTATACTACAATGTCTACTATTACCCCTATAGTGTCTACTTTATTAATAGCACAACATTTAAACTTTTTTTGGGTGCGACACCCCTAGGGGTGTTCCTTTCTTATCGCTTAGGAAATTGTATGTAACTTCCTAATTTACCATATATAACAGGAAAAATCCTAGGCATTAGGATTTTTTTTTTGACTAGGATAGATGTTTTATAATATTATTTTTCATATATTATTTCTTATATTTATATTTCTTTTTCCATATATCTATTGGCACAAATTGAGGTTTGCCACATTTAGGACAATACATTTTAGGGTAATTTTCT
>JBGVLG010000025.1:0-1738 GCA_045124155.1 Anaeroplasma sp. | reverse complement strand
ATATAACATTAATGGAATAGATTATATCAGTATCAGATAGAGGGGGAAATAAATTATATGATATATGTAATTATGATTTTATTAATTCAAATTATTACACTATTAGCATTCTTAACAATATGTATAGTAGGGGGAAGTAATGACTATGAGTAAAGAAATGGAAAGATTAAAATCTAAAATAGAATTTTACAAGGGTTTAATTAATTTCTATGATAGTATGAATTTTATATCTAAATCAAACAAATATGATAAGATGATAGAACAATATCAAAATAAGTTATCAGAACTTTATAAAAGAATACAAGATTTAAAGGAGGAAAATAAATGAATGAGCAAATAACAATATTTTACAATAAAGATAAAAAACATGTTAATGATTATATAGTTAAAAGAGTATTAACACAAGAATCAGAAAACTATACAATAATTTCTTATTATATGATAAATAACAAAATGAAAGAATATAAAAGTAATTTAAAATGGACTAGTGAAAAACTTAATAAATATCTATTACAATGTATGAAAAGTGATTTCTTTGATAAAATAGAAAGACAATTTATAATGGAGGGGTTTTAAATGACAAGAACAGATTTTACATTAATGTTAGATGAAAAATTAAATGAGTTTGATTGCAAAATAGATGGTATATTATATACAGATGATAATATAGCCATTGTAAATTATTCACCAGACGAAGTTAACATATGGCGTATGTATATACCATTTAGATTTATGAACCGTGCAAGATTAAGATTATTAATAATGGAGCAGCTAAACTTATTAATAGAGATTAATCCAATAATTGATTTAGGATTTTAGGAGGTAAATATATGAAATATGAATTTAATTTAAAAGAATTTGATGATAGAGATATTGCTTTTTATTTATTATATAACGCTTGTGGCAAGGTCTTAGCTAACAAAGATCTATATCCTGCAGATATATTTAAAATTGCATATAGATACCTTTTTGAGGAATGTAGAAGTAGAGGAGAATATGAGTATTTAGTTAACTTCTTAATACAAATTCCAGATACAAGAAAGGAGTTATTAAAATAAATAAAACTAGGAGGTAAAATATATGTATAAAATTTTAGGTTTCTTATGTTTATGTGCTGCTATAGTATTGATATTATCACAATTCGCAGGAGAAGGGGATGAATATGTTGACTAGTACAGAAAGAGTGGTATTGAGTGCCACAGTTAGAAGAGTTAATTATTATCGTGAACAAAAATTTGACAAATATGTAATTCTTGAATATGTAGATAGTGCTATTATAAAAGTGCGTGGGAATTGTTCAGATGAATTATTAAGATGTTTATTTGATGTTAGACAACAAGTGGTATTAGGAAAAGAAATTCGAAAAGAAATGGAGAAATAGTATGTTAAGAGTAAGTAATGTCTTAAACAAATATTTCAAACAAAAGAAAATATTAAAATATTTTAGCTTACCACATGAAGAATACATTATAGAATATAAAAAAGATGATAATATAAAAACCTCTAGGATAAAATTTAATAAATTAGATAATATTAATGATATTGAAAAGAAAATTAATGAGGTGATCGGATGAATATAAAAAAGATGCTAGAAGCTCAAAAAGAATTAGATGCAGCATTGTTTCAAAAAGGGGGATTGAAAGAATATCCTATAGATCAAATCAAAACTGCATATAGAGTGGAACTTGGAGAAGCTTTGCAGGAGTGGAAATCATTCAAGTACTGGAAGAAAAATAAA
>JBGVLG010000024.1:0-6955 GCA_045124155.1 Anaeroplasma sp. | reverse complement strand
AACATACAATGGTGACAGTAATCTAATCCATTATATCTGTATGAATGATAATATTCATCCACTAAACACTCACATTTACTACATTTCATATTTAATCTCTCCTTAAAATACTAATGAATTTTTGTATTTTATTATTTAATTTCCTCGAATTTTTCACATGGCATGATAATAGGAGGTTCACCATTATGCGGATACATTTCATAAGATTTAAAAATTGTTCCACAAACATGAAATACAATTAATCTACCTTTATAAATATCTCCTTGAACAAATGGCAAACACGTTCTGATACATTTATATTCCTTCATTCAATAACACCTCAATAATTATCGCTGTTTATGTTTTTGTTTACGAGTATATTTCTTTTTATTTCTTTGAATTCCAACACCTTGACGACTATTTTTCATGTGTTCTTGTAATTCCTCTTTGCTCATTTTACGAGATTTACGAGTAATCTCAATACCTGTAATCTTCATATTACCATTCCCTTCGTTTTATATAATATAATATTAAAATTAGTATGTCAACACTTTTATATAAAAAAAATAGAGGGTACTTAACGTACCCTTTTATTAAATTTTTTGTGTATATTTAGAACTAATCCAACCTACACCAGACTTTAATTTAAGCCAAATTCCATCTTGACCAACAATAGTATAAACTTCATTCTTTTTAACTGTTGTAACAACAGGTGAATTAATATCAGCATTTTTACGAACATTTAAAGAGTCACAATTTACAATCTTAACTTTATATGACGTAAATGATGAATTTGATGAATTTGATGAAGTTGTTTGTTTTTTAGTTAATCCTAAATATTCAACTAAACCTTCAACAATAGCGTCCGCATATGCTTGTTGACCTTTATCTGAAATAATTAATTTGTAGTCATTAGCATTATCCATGAAACCACCTTCGCATAAAATAGCGGTAGCTCTACAAGTCAACACAGCAAATTCAGCGGTCTTAACTCCACGATTTCTAACTCCACATTTAGAAGCCAATTTAGGTGCGATAATGTTTGCTAACTTCTTATCTTCGGCTGTACCTCTTGTATGCCAATAAACTTCCGTACCTGTTCCTCCCAATACGTTCAACTAAGTTCGCTACACTTAGCCAGTTCTCTTATGAACTTCTACATATTTCTATGTAGTTCAGACTATATCTTCATCCTATATAAATAGGAGCTTCCCTTTTCCATTACCAAACGCTTGTAATGTACTCTACTCGATTATATCACGTAGATATTCTTTCGATAGTCGTTGAACCTTTAATAATATTTCCATATATATCCTTTTGCTGTTTTACCACTCTTCAAAGCATGAGTTATTGTTGTCCTATGACAACCAACAGCTTCTGAAGCTAATGATGTTGATTCATATGTATTAACATATTTACCATCGACAGTGTATTGATTTATCTTTTTATTAGCATGATGTAACTTCCTGTCCATGCCGTATGTGTAATGGTCTTTACCGCTTAATGCAATGTTTAAGCCATTCTCACATTTATGTTTATGATTTTCAGCATTGGTACACCACTCCAAATTACCAACATTATTATTTTGCTTATTACCATCAATATGATTTACTTGTGGTTTATTTTCAACATTTGGAATAAATGCCAAAGCAACTAATCTGTGTACTGACATTGACTTTCTCGGTTTGGAACTAATATCTACTTTCAAATAACCTTTCCTACTTACATATGGCTTTAAAATTCTCATAGGATAATCTGTAATAATATATTGGTGTCCATGTCTTTTCTTATAAGACTCTATCGTTCCATCTTCATAAACTTTATACCCTACAAATTGTTCCAATCCTTCAATTTCATTAATCCACTTTGATTTCATAGACTCATATCTCTCCTTACTATTATATTAAATTATATAACAAAAGGATATGAAAGTAAATTAAACTTGGAAATATTATTACTTGGCTTCTGATTGCCCTCGACTCTACGTTAGGGTATCCCAGAAATTAAAGAAGTTCTTAGTAATGTATTACTACATACTCTGGCAAAGGAATATTTTACCAGCATTATGATGGATAGAGATATGAATATTTGCTTTCAATGAATTAGATTTTTTTACACGATTTTGTAATGTAATATCTAATGCTCCTGTTGGGTCATCAATACGGTGTACTTCTACTCCATTATAATTAGATAATCCATCCATGATTTTACGAACAACTTTGTCATTTAATGACCACTCTTTGTACACTGTTCCTAAATTTGAAGCTGTTTGTTTTCCAGAAGTTTTTAATCCATGTCCAGCGTCAATAGTAATGATTTTGTTTGCCATGATACCATCTCCTTAACCAACATTTTCAAAACGGTCATCTATTCCGTTATTGTTTTCATCTACGAATAATGATTGTGATTCCGTAGTCGGATTATTTAAAATACCAATTATCACCATGATATTCAAGAAAGCATTTGCTAACTGTTCAAAATTATTAGGTAATGTAATTATATTACTTAACGACATTTGAACGAGTAAAGCGACAATAGCTCCCCATAATAACACGTTTTTTAATCTTGATTCAATAAATCCTTTTTTACGTTTGCAATTACAAGAAACATTATTTGACTTAGGCATTCAACACCACCTCCTTTAATGCCTAATCAATAATTCCTTGCTATCAAATAACCAACCAACACCAGACTTTAATTTTAAAAATCCATCTTTTTCTTCAACAATAGTAAATACTTCGCCTTTATGTACATACATAGTTTGCTTATCAATATTAGCGTCACGATATACAGGTACATTTTTTGAAATAATCTTAACCAAATATGGTTTAAATTCTTTGTTTTCGTACACAATATTACCATTGGAGTCAAAAACACTATACCCTAAATGTTCATCACATTTCTTTTGAGCATTTTTTAAATTCTTATAAGCTCCTACTTGTGTTTTTGAGTCCTCCCAAGTCAAGCGAACACGATACATTTCATCTTGTTCTGAAACAACACTTGTAGTTTCCGTAGTCTTAGTATCATACTTCGCTAAATCATATTGCTCAATTAGCTTGATTAATTTTTGAGAATAATCTCCTTCTGTGCAATATCCAGCAAGTCGAACTTCCTCACAGGCTTCTTTATAGTCTTTAGCTTTTAGAACTTTAGTGTATCGTGTTCCTTGTAATAATTTAGAGTGGTCTAAGATACTTTCATCCCATGAACCATAAGCTCTCCAATTACTACCATTCAAAGACACACTCTTACCGTTCCAAGTAGAATTAGCTTTAATACCAAACAAATTATTATGTTGCTTCGCTAATGTACTTTCTCCCCATCCACTTTCAAGGATAGCTTGTGCAATAGTTAATGAAGCTAGAACACCAGTTTTCTTCATATCCTCTACGGCTAATGGAGCGATTTTATTAATGAAGCTATCAGTTTTAACACTCATTATTCCACTTCCTTTTCATAATTTAAATTAAATCTACGTCCATTCTTCTTTAATGAACAGCAGACATTAATTTCAAATCCACTTTGTTCAGCAAAATCAACTAACTTATACATTAATTCTGCTACATCCGATTCACTTCCTACTGATTGTGTTTCAGAAATCATACCGCACTCTTCGAATGTTATTTTTTCTTCTTTTGTTTCATGTGGTAAAAATTCAACACAATCATCAAGAATATACTCAATTTCCATTCCATCATTCATCAATAACGTATAATACGTTTTCCCATCTTTTGAAATATTTGTTCCAACGATTACCGCTTCTTGACCTAAGTATGGATACTCTTGTGTTTCTATAACAACCCATTCATTTTCGTCTACTAATTCACCATATATATTAGGTTTATATCCTTTATCAGTTAATTCAGCGTATGTCAATAATCTTACATCTGTTTTCATTTATTCACTCTCCTTTGGTATATTTTCCCTATTATTATTATATAAAATAGTATAACATATATTCTAAAAAGAGTGATTCGAAAATCACTCTCTACCTAATTTCATATCACATAATAAGACAGAATTATCACTGTAATAAATTTTTAAAATTTGTGAAGGGTCACTATTATATCGACCTTTCATAGCATGGTCATCACTACCACTCATTGAACCATTTACAGTAATTCCATCGTGCATACGAACATTATGTAAATGACCAATGATTAATTCATCTGCTCTGTAATTCATCAGTAATTCGTTGATTTTATCTTTAGCTTTATTTAACTGTTTAAAATCATTATGACCATGTGTTAAAGCAATTCTATGATTATCAATATCAATAAGTACAATATCTTCAAATTCATTCTCATTGAAGTTGACATTGTTACAAATATCTTCTTTTAATTTTATAATCTCTGTTTTAAGTTTAACATATTCATAAATAAATGTTTCAAAATTCTCTTCACTAATAGATTCCTTGACATTAGCAGAAACACGACCATGATTTCCGTTGGCATTGTATACCTCAACTTCTCCAACTATTTGTGATAAGGTTGCAATTAAAGTTGTCATCATTTCAGAAGCAATTAAAACTTGATTTGTTACAACTTCATTTTGATGTAATCGAGCAGAAACATGAATTGTTCCATGAATTAAGTCACCCATCAATACAATGTGTAATTTTTTAACATTGTTATTCTTACAATGTCTAACTGTATCATTAATAAGTTTATTCATTCGTTTATGTGCAATATCAATATTGTATTTATTAACAGGACTATTAATATTAACTCCAATATGCCAATCAGATAAACATAACACAGCTTCCGTTTCTTCACCGTTAATCTTATATGGAGTAATATTTAACTTATAATTATAATCCATATTTTCCATTTGTCTTAGAATACCATCAAATAATACTTCCCAACGACTTTCAGTTCTCACAAGATTGTAATATTCACGCTTAATGTCACTATATTTCATTTGTTCTTTACGAACTTGAATTTCTTTCATATTAAGTTCATTTATCTTACTTAATGTTTCATCATCTAATTCTTCTTTATTTCCAATTAAAGGTAACATTCTATTTACAATGTAATATGCCTTACGTGAAGTATCTTCCCCATATGTAGCACCATCTGTAATTAAACTACACCAATCACTATACTTCATACCATATTCATTTCTAAAGTTTGTAATCCTCTTAATATAATTAATACGATTTTCATTTTCTCCTTGTAACCATTTCTCGTTCATAATAACACTTCTCCCAATTTTTTTTAATTTTAATAGAATATATTTTAATTCCACCAATATAATATATAAATTTATTAATAATAAATAATATAATAAATAATATATAATATATATATTATTTATATATATTATTATTTATTTTTATTATATAAACAGAATTGATATATATTCTAAAAAAAATAAAAAAAATAAAATATCAAAACATATTGTAAGTCGTTATTACTTATGATATAATAATAACAAAAGAAGAGTGTCCACTTCTGAACACTCTTAATCGAATTAATCTTCTAATAACACTTCTAATAGTTCTTCTACTTCGGAACGAATAATAGATGGTACTTGTTCTAATGTTTTTTTGCCTTTAATGATTAACGTAGCGTAAACAGAAGCCATTATATCTTTCACCTCCTTGAAAAAGTTGATTATTTTTCTAAACAACTTAATCATTTTTTAATACTTCTTCCACTTCTGACTTAATGTATGGTGGAACATCTTCTAATGTTTTCAATTCACGCTTAATTAAATTAGCGTAAATTGTCACCATGTTTGATGAAAATGTTTCGATTTCTTCTAATTCACACGCTGATACATTTTCATCATTTGATAAAACCATCTCATAAAGTTCAGTACAGCTTAACATTGTCATGACAATTAATTCTTCATTCATAGTTACCTTTTCTTCTAATTCTTTGTTTTTAGATACCAAATTTTCACTTGTAACTTTCATTTCATATAATTGTCTTGATAAATTAATTAAACCATTCATCTTATTTCCTCCTTTTTATGGAATAACCTCTATATGTAATATATAGAGGTTATATAGTTTATTCTAAATGCTTTCAAAAATTTCAGTTGTTGCCATTAAAGCTGTATCAATTTCATCTGATTGAGATTGAATGTTATCTTGAATAGCTGATTGTGTTTCGCTAATTTCTTGATGTTTGATTGTTAATGATGACATATCTTTTGAATTGTCTGTAGCAACTTCGGCACTAATATGAGGTAATAATGATTGTTTTGGAACTGTTACTTCTAAATGTGTCACATCTTTATATGATTTGATTTTAGGAATTGCATTTCCATCTTGGTCTACAACATTTAAGTCAACTGTTTTAATGATAGGATTTGCCAATTCGTATTGGATTGTAATAGGATTTGCTTTGAGCCATCTTTTAAAATCATCCACTGAAAGAGATGAAGGTAATTTTGATTTTAAGATTTTGAAAATAATGTTTTTATTTGAGGTTGCAATACCTTCAATGTCTTGCATAAGCGAATCTCGATTTGTATAAGGTAAAACATCCGAAACGATAACACCTAATCCTTCACTACCTCCAGATGTAGTTTTTATATTGTTTTCTTTGTAATAAAAAGCAATATTATTTGATGTAAGTAAACCGTCAGCATTGCTCCAAGTAGTGTTATTAATTACATCATCTGTAGATATTTCTCCAATTCTCTTTGTATAAATACCTGTTTGAGTATCAAGTGTATCACACACCCCATTTGGTAAACTTCTCAATATAACTTCTTGCGGTAGTGATAAAATACTTGTTTTATATGGTTCATAAGAGGTTACTTGTGTACCATCTTCGATTTGAACTTTAAACTTAACATCAATAGAATCACCAGAATTATTGTTTACAGTTTGAAACATCATCGACAACTTCGTGTCTTCATTTAAAGTAAAAGTCGTACTTGTTCGATTATGCAACTCAGCAACGCTTGTAAAAGGCTTTTTATATAAACGAATAAATCTAAAAGGAGTAGAGGTTTCACC
>JBGVLG010000023.1:0-2566 GCA_045124155.1 Anaeroplasma sp. | reverse complement strand
TGAATTAAAAGAAATAGCTACACGTAAAGATAATGATGGTAATTATTTCTTAGATGGTGGATTTAAATTTGTTGCAGATATTAAAACTAAAAACCCTATGTCTGAATTATATGGTAAACAAGTTAAGATTAGAGAAGCATACAAAACATATGATGGAACATATAGATATAGAGTAGAAGGTAATGATTATAGATTTATTGATGAAATTATATTTAAACCTAACAATAAAGAAAGACTTGAGAACTACAAAAAGATTTTAATTACCAATAAAAGTTTATGTTTGTTCAACTTAGAATATATTGATAATGAATTAAATAGAATTAATGAGTTATTGGAGGACTGATATTGTGGATTATATTAAAGTAAATGGAATTGATTTAGATGGACAACCATTAGTAAGTAATGCGATTGTGTATAACTTTAGTAATGCAGTTCGTGGAAGTAAGTTTCCTATGGCTATTGATTCAGAAAAACCAACTGGAGAGGTTGTAGGACGTACATATGCATTAGGAAATGCCAAGAGTGGAAGTGGACATGATTGTTTCCTAAAGGGAATTGTAGTAGTATTTGATTTAACGTGGAGCGTAAAAGCGTCGGTAGAATTGCAACGATACCATTTCATTGATTTTGTTTCTAGTCAAAGTACAATGCATAGAATTAGTAAATTTGATTTAGATGGACAGTATATGAAGTATGTAGATAAACGAATTATTGAGATTATGAAAGAGAAACAAGCAGATTATAATGAGAACCCAACCAAAGAAAAGTATTTAGAATTATTATATAGCAACCCATGTGGATTTAGATTAACTGCCGAAATGACTACCAACTATTTACAATTAAAAACAATATACGCTCAAAGACGTAACCACCGATTACCCGAATGGCAACGATTTTGTGATTGGTGTGAGACATTGCCTATGTTTAAAGAATTAGTATTAGGAGTGAAAGAAAATGATTGAATTAAAAGGTGACGATTATATTTTATATATTAAAGGTTTAGATAATGAGAAGTTATTGTATGAAATGATTAAACAGACGATTATTTTTAATAACTTAGCCCAACAAGAAATAATTACAGAAGATGATATTTTTAGATATAATATGGTTTTTAATGAAGCATACATTAGAATGGGGCAATAACGCCCCTAATCTTTTTATAATAATATTTATTGACAAATAACATAGCATAACATATAATAGAAACATGAAGGACATGATAAGATGGTAAATGGTAGTGTAGCTAACATCTTCAATACATATTTCCGTGGAGATGTATTTGATTTTGTTTCATTCAAGACTGATGTTAAAACGTTACGAGGTGTGTTTGGAAATTACCACAAAGCATTAAATGAAGTAGTTAATAATGTTGCTAGTATTACTGCTCTAGATGAGGAAGAATATTTTAAATTAACTAAAATTAGATTTGAATATGATTATACATTAGAATTATTTGATACAGTGTTCGAACAATTAGATGATAACCTTCTTGGAGCAAGTCTAGTTATTTCTATTGTTTCTGATTTGTCAAAACAATTAGAAGATATTAATGAAATGTTAACAACTATTGAAGAACGATTAGATTCTGGAGAATTAAAAAACCTAATGGTAGTTGATTTACTTCAGGTTGTTTGGGGCAAATATAATAGTGAACAAGCTCTGTTCAGTTATAATAACCTAGTAGAACAAAGTATGAATAATAAACCTTGGTTAGTGATTGATACCATTAGTGATTTTGATGAAGTAGCGTATATTAGTAGTTTCAATTCAAAACCAGAAGCTTTGAGATATGCTATGAGTAAGGGATTAGGCTTTTCAAGTGTAGTATGTAGATACTAAGGAGATGATTTTATGAGGGATGAAAGAATTTTATTTGAGGATATTGATAGTGAAGGAGTTACATTAATATTTGGATTAACTATGTTGTGGGCATTAAATGATAATAAGATAGAATTCTCTAAACATTGTTTTGATAGAATAAGACAACGATATACACTTCCTAGTAAAGATACTATATTTGAAACAATAAGACATGGTAAGATTATTGAATTCCATGTTGTAGGATATTCTCCTAGAGTGCTTATTAGAAAACAATTACATAACCAAAGTCGTGATTTATGTGTAGTATTAGATATTAATATAGGTAAGGTACTTACAGTATTCTTTAATGATTCATCAGATACACATAAAACACTTCACGAAGAACTTTATAATAATGAATTAAATGTTAAAAATATTATAAATGAATGTATACAACATAAGTAAATAGCATATAATAATAGTGTAAAGGAGTTGATGCCTATGATTGGCAGATTTATTGTTAAGTATGTACGTTATTGGAATAAATATTCAGAGGAAACGTTTGATACTTTTGATGAAGCATATAATAGATATAGAGAATTAAAACAAGGTGGATATGAGGTAGTTCAATTTAGAAAAGAATACGTACTTGATTTAACTTATGAAGTTGAAGACAAATATGAAGGAGAGATTAAATAATGGATAGACGATTAGTAAACTTATTAATTACACCAGATGGAGATTTCGTAGATGAAAAGGCTAAACT
>JBGVLG010000022.1:0-2904 GCA_045124155.1 Anaeroplasma sp. | reverse complement strand
TTTATTACTACGTGCATATCCTCCAAACCACTTACCAGAAAATGAACATCCAAAACCAACAAAACCTGTCAATGCTAAATCATCATCTTTATGTTCTTTAATATATTTATAATTTTCTTCTGTTATAACATCTGGCATTTTCCAACCGTTTTGTAATGCTTTCCACATAGCTATTAAATATTTATGTTTATCATTAGCTATTCTCAATCTATTGCCATCTATTTTACTTATTATATTACAAGCACCACAAAATAAATCTACAAATGGTTGATTTTCTTTTAGTTGAGAATTTAAAAAACAAGATAATTCTTTACTTATTCTAACTTTTCCGCCAAAATATTGCATAATATCACACCTCTTTATTTATATTCAATTTTATTTAATAGAAGTTCTTCAAATATATCCTTACCTTTATCAGT
Source organism: Anaeroplasma sp. (assembly GCA_045124155.1). GTDB lineage: Bacteria > Bacillota_I > Bacilli_A > Acholeplasmatales > Anaeroplasmataceae > Anaeroplasma. Next base: position 2,485 of record JBGVLG010000022.1, on the reverse strand, counting down.
AGGACTATCTGATTCTTCTAACAGTTTACTTTCCAATTCATTATCTAATATATATGTTTTAAAATATAAATCACATCTTTTATATGACTTCTCAAACTTTTGTAGCAACTTATCTCTTATTTCATAAATGTTTCTTTATTTTTATCAATCATCTATTTCTACTTTATAATTATACATAGCGTCATATAATTTTTTAGGTATAAAATCTTTATATTCATCTGCTATTGATTGTATAACTAATTCTTTATTTATTTTATACATTAACCACGCATTTCTTTTGTTTTCAAATAATCCTAAGTATATATTTTTCCCATAACCATTAGAACACATGACTTGCATCTTTTCAGCATATTTATGAGGACTAGTCCCTAATGGACTAACTCCTCTTTCATTTTGTCTTTTAGTAAACAATTCATTTATTCTACTTGGTACAAATATCATTGTTTCTTTTGAATAAATTTTATTACCTTTAACCAATATATCTTTATCTAAACACATTTTCTCTCCTTTTATTTCATAATAATTTTCTTCATACCATTTAGCAAAATTTTGAAAACATAATAAATCTTCTTCAACATAACAATCTATATATGTCGGTTGTCTATTTAAATAATAAGGGTCATAACATCTCCTTATTAATCTACTCCAATAATTATAAATTAAAGGATAATCCTTATAATTATATTTCCCTTCGCCTAAATAACCTACCCCACATACCATTTTGTCATATGGATTTTTTACATTACCCTTTTTAAAATTACCACAACTAGTTTTAACCTTTGCTTTATGTTTATCTTGGAATTCTACCGTTATATCTGAATATTTTTTATATTCAATTATTTTCATTTTTGTCCCAAAATTATTTTTATTAATTAAATTTAAATATTTATTTTTCATTTAATCTACCTCTAATTTATATTTTTCTATATTATTTAATATTTTTTTATATATTTTTTCTCCCTTATCCAACGGAGAATCTTTATAATCTATTAAATCTCCATAATCTTTAATATAATATACATCAAAAAATAAGGCACATTTACGATATACTTTTTCCATTTTTTTATTTATTTTATCATCTTCTTCTCTATCATACATAAATATAATATCTTTTACTCCTAATGACTTAATTATTTCTATTTGATAGTTTGTAAGATTACATCCATATGAAGCAACCGTAATGTCATTGCATCCAAACCAAGATTTAGATTTTAATACACTTTTTTCTCCTTCTACTATTATAATTTTTTTACATTCCATTATCTTTTTCTTGTTTTTATTTAATCCATACAACAATCTACCTGTTAAACACTTATAAGAAATACCACTTAAAACATCTGTATATACACCATATTTACCAAATCTTTCTATTTTATCTTCATCTAAATTTCTACATCTAATGCCAACGAGATTATTTTCATCATCTCTTATTGGCATTATAATTGCGTTAGATTCTATATTGAATTTAATTTCAAATTGTTTCATAGTATCAATAGAAATATCTTCTTTCACCCATTCATACGGTTGATAATCTACAAATGTATTTAATATAGAATTATTATAAGTTGGCAATTTTTCTTTTATATCTATTTCTTTTTGTTGTATTTCTTTTCGTTTATATTCTAATCGCTCAGGTCTACCAAAACTCTTTTTATTTAATTGAAAAAGATTTACTATAAAATCTATTGCATCTTGAAATGCTAGCCCTTCTTGTTCCTGTACAATTGATATCAAATCTATATTTCCACATACAAAACAAAAAATTGTGTTTGTAGATTTGTATAAATGAACTTTGCTTGAGTTACTTTGGTGACATACTGATGAGAACACATAATATTCGTCTGTTTCATTTCTTAATTCAAATCCATAGTATTCAAGTAATTGTATGCTATGGTCAATTGTCAATTTGTTTTTAAAATCTTGAATGTCCGTTTTAAAACACCTCCCCTTAATATATTCTACTATTTAAATCATTAATTTGTTCTATAATTCAATACTTTTCTTAGCAAGTTTATCTACTCTTTCATTATACTCATCACCGCTATGGCCTTTTACTTTAATAAAATGAACATCTAATTTGTCTTTGACTAATTTTTCATAAAAACTTTTATATGTTTTAGTTATACCATTTTTACATTGCCATTCACCTGTTATCCAAGCTGATACACCTGTATAATCGTGATATATAATTAACTCTTTATATCCCATTTCAATAGCCTCTATCATTGCTTTCATACTTGCTGATAGTTCACCAGCTACATTTCTCAATTTAACAGCTTCAACATTATCATTAGCATAGCTAAATTCTATTTCATTACCATTAGGTTCAATTAGAATTATTCCGCATCCATATTTTGTTGGATTCTTAGGCGTAAAACTTCCATCAACATATGCTACTAATATATCTTTCATAATATCACTCCTTATATAAATAAAGGAGGAAATTAATCCTCCTCTGTAACCAATCTTAATTCCATTATTAATT
>JBGVLG010000021.1:0-4497 GCA_045124155.1 Anaeroplasma sp. | reverse complement strand
TTTATAGCTTTATATCCACCAGTTAAATCTCCACTTTTATTTAATTTCATAGCAAAATTTTCAACTCTTATTTGACTATCATTAATTTGTAATGTAAAAGTTGCTACTACAAATTCTGCACCTGCTTTAGATAATCCTTCTCTTATATCTAATCTATTTAATCTTCCAACTAATTCCACAGAATTAAATGTAACTGCCATGAATACCACTCCTTTTATTTTTTTATTTTTCCACAGTATATTTTTACTGTGGATATTATATTATACTATTTAAATCATTAATTTGTTCACTTAATTCTATATTTTTTATTATGATTCCAAACTATATATTTAAATTTTAATTTTTTACCTATTTTTTTACCACAATTATTATGTTTACCTATTAAAACTTTACTTATAGAGTGTAACGATATATTATAATACATAGATGCTTCTAGAACCGTTTTAAATATTTTTTTATCATTTAAACATATTATAGATTTTGCATTTCCATTATTTTCGCCATTATGTTTTCCTGTGTTGGATTTACTTATTTTTATTTTAGTTTCTTCGGTATGATGTTTACCTTTTTTTATTTCACTTTGTTTATTCTTAGTTTCTTCGGCATGATGCTTACCATAAAGTGGATTTTTTTTACCACACAAACCTCCTCCACTTACTCCTTCACCACCCCAAGTACAGTTCACTAAATGCATACCACTTTCTCTACTTTTATTATTAGGTATATCTATACTAAATCCATATTCAAATACTAATTCATTAATTAACCATATCTCAATTCCATGTGCTTGTTCTTCAGTTAAATTATCTTTAACTATCTCAACAATAATTGGATATTTATTTGATATTCTTTTAAAATGTTGATTTCTATTCCTTAAATCTCTCCATCTATTGTTATGCCCCATACCTACATAAAATGGTTCATTTATATCTAACCTCCAATAGATATAAACATAATAATTATTCATATAATCACCTATATCAATTCTTCTAATTGGTATATTCTTGTACATCCTATTTTATCTACAAATTTAGCATAATAATTTATTTCTTTATATTTATCATTTATTTTACAACTTACATGTAATATCATTGGATTTCCTTCTTTACTATCGTTGTTTTTAAATATTAATTCTACGTATCCATTTTCATAAAAATCATCTTCAGTTGGATAGTAATCGTCATCTACATATAATTTTTCTATTAATTTATAATAATCACAATAACATCCATTAGTAAAATTGATTGCTTTATATTGTGCATGTTCATTCCATATAGGTTCTACTATATCATATTCTTGAATCATAAATAATTTTCTCATATATAATCACTCCTTAAATTATTTTATTATATTCATATGGGATACTAATTGCATCCCATATTTTATTGATTACTCCATTTTTTATAAGCATATTCAATCCAATCATAGATTTTTAATAATCTATCAATATCAAAGAAATCTTGTTCTATATACCAATCCTCCATATTAGACGAATGTTTACTATAATTATAATTATCATACATAGGCACACAATTCCATATTTCATTTTCTCCATTTAATGATAATGGTATTATATGGTCAATTGTTCTATGTTCAGAATTATTACCAATATATTCTCCTGAATAAGCACATCTCCATTCAAAGAATTCCATCATTTCATACCATTGTTCCTTAGTTATACCATTTCCTCGACTTTCTTCTAACATCCTACGTTTAGTACGATAATTAAAATTTTTTTCAGGATTGTTTTCTCTGTATTGTTTACATTTTTCTAAAGTTTTTTCTTTATTCTTTTCATAATACTGTTTTCTATGTTCTTTTATTTTTTCTTTATTATCTTGACGATACTGCTTTTTATATTCTTTAATTTCCTCCTTATATTCTTCATAATACTGTTTTTTGTATTCTTTTATTTTTTCTTTATTATCTTCATAATATTGTTTTTTATATTCTTTAATTCTTTCTTCATTATCTTGGCGATATTGTTTTCCACATATTTTACATTTAGATTGTAATCCATATTTACTATTGCCTTTATAGAAATTCATTTCATTGGCAACTAAAATTCTTTTGCATTTTTTACAAACTTTTATCACAAATGGACATTTCATTATTTTATCACCTTATATAATATTTTATAAGAGAGGATTGAATTTTAATCCTCCTCTAATAAATCTAATCCTATATAATCTAAGATTTCTCCTAATTCTTCTATGTCAAATTCTTCCCAATCCTCATCTTGTTTCATTTCTTCTATTAATTGGAATAATTCTAAATCTTTCATATTACCACCTCTTAATAATATAATATATGTTTTATACATTCTCTTTATGTTTCTTTTTCATTTGTATATTATATATATACGATTTTAATCATTGAATTGTTCCTATTTTTTTTAAAAAATTATTCATAACTTTCTTCGTCTTTATCAAATCTCCATCTTTTTGCTATTGGAAATCTTAATGAACAGCTACCGTCTTTATTAGTTGTTTCCTCAAAATAGCTTATTTCCAATATTTTTCCTAAATATTTATCTTGATTATTCCATACTTCTTCTCTATCACTATCATTCCATCCACTTCCAACTTTAACTATATTATCTTTGTATTTAACTAATACAGCTCCTAGTTTACCTTTATTCTTGTTGTTACCTTCTTCAAATCCTACAACTCTTAAATCAATTGTAGACATAACTTTTAGTTTGATTAATGATTTAGTACGTTTGAAATAATATACATCATCTAGGTCAATCATTAACCCTTCAGCGCCTTTATTTCTATATTTATCTAGTATTTCTAATATTTCATCCATATCTTTTGTAACAGCTAATACAGGGGATATTTTAACGAATTGTTGTTCTTGAATTGTATCTAGTTTTTTTCTTCTTTCAGAATATTTGTGTTTACCTTTTTGTCCTTTATACTCATCCATTTCAATATAATCAAATAACATTAAATATAAACCATTCTTTATAGTTTTTTTATTTTTTAATCTCTTAGTTGTTTCTTTATATACATTATCATAACTACAATTAGTAGCCAATATTTCACCATCTAGCAATACATTATCTATTCCTAATTTTAATAAATCTTCTTCTATTTCTTTACAACCTTCATATCTTTTACCTTGTCTTGAATACATTTCAACTTTTCCATTTTCTATAAAACACCAACATCTGCAACCATCATATTTCTCAGTTATATATTTAACTTTATCTTGTGGTATCTTATCTAAATCAACTTTACTTCCTAATTGACAACATATTTTCTTTTCTCCATCTGATGTAGGAATTAAATCCTCATAAATTTTATTAATCATTTTTACATTTATATTACATTTTAAATTTTTACCTACTATTCTTTTAATTAATTCTCTTACATTTTCATTTTCAAAATAATTTATAAACATTCTTAATTCATTTCTCAGATTATCATTTATATTTGATGCTGCTAATGTATCTAATAATTTCCATAAATTAGTATATGATGTATCATCATCACATGCATCATATGGCAACTTATTTAAATATACTTCTGATACTCCATATTTTTTATTTGGGTCATATGTGTATAATAAAACCTTTTTAAATAATTCATTATCAATATTTTTTCTTAGAATATGCTCTTTAGCTTTTACACTAGAACATGTTTCTAATTCTCTTATTATCATATAAACTTCGCTTAATCCCATTTCCATAATATCATCTCCTCTATTTTTATTCCAAAATTTGAACGAGGTTCATTCCACTTACATCAACTCCTTCGAGGATTATCTCCTCTATATATAATACTATTTTAATCTTTAATGTGTTCCTATTATTTAAAAAAATAGAGGAAATTAATTCCTCTAATATTATAAATTATATTTTTTTCTTATTGCTCTACTTAATTCTTTTGTTTGAAATGAATAATTTATAATTCCATTGTTTTTAAATAATTCATTTATTTCTCTAGTACTTAATCTTCTTCCTATTTTATTTTCATAATTAATCAGAAAATCTACAGCATGACTTTGTAACAGATTAATTGCAGAAATATTCATGTCTAGTGCTTGAAATATTCTATATGTTCTGGCAGTGAAACCACTAAATCCATATGGGTCTAAACCATCATCATTACGTGTTGTTTTTCTTTGTTTTATCAGATACTCACAATTCATATTAAAATCATAATCATTTGATTTTATTGTATCTTCCTTATGAATCATTGAAATATAATGGTCTTGTTCAATAGCGTCTTTTAATATAGCTGCAACCTTATCATCTATCTCAATATCTCTATCTTTCAAATGTACAATTTTGCTATCTAAATCTATGTCATTAACCTTTAAATTTCTTAGCTCAATAAACTGATTTCCTGATACTCCATATCTCAGTAAATAAATTATTGCTACATCAATAGCATTTTCTATTTTATTAATATTCTTATCTAATTCTTTCCATTCCACATATTTAATATCACTTTCATTCTGTTCACTTGTCTGATTTAGCTTGTCTTC
>JBGVLG010000020.1:0-5788 GCA_045124155.1 Anaeroplasma sp. | reverse complement strand
TATCAAGTTTATTTGATATTGTAGTAGTTTTTGTTTCAACACTACTAACCTTAGATGTTATACTACTTAAACTAGTTGTATGTTCTGCAACTGTTTCTTTTGTTTTTTCTATTTCAACTTTATTACTATTTATTTCTTCTTGGACATCTTCAATTGGTGGAGTCCAATCAGTAGCTTTATTACCTTTCTGTACCATAGGATGGTAGATAAACATTTGAGAATAACCTGTGGTTACATCTGACTTACGCGTATTATAAAATCTAACTTGATACGTAGTAGATATATTATCAGTGGTAAATGTCCCCTGTATTAGTTGGAAACTTCCACTAGTGGTAATTCTATTTGTGGTACCCATATTTTGTGAGGTAGACCCATCATTAGGTATACTCCATATTGTTGCATATCCACTACTACAATTACCATTAGTGCAAACCCAACAACTAAATGTATATTTAGTATTCTTTTCTAATGTAATTTCAGGAGCATGAAATCTTGAATAATTTTGACTATCGGATATTTGAGCTTCTATATTAGCTTTATTGTATAATATCTTTTCTCCTGTAAATTGTGCCAATGATGAGGTTGTAATGATATTAGCACTATTATAGTAACTTAACCAATCATTTATTACATCTTTTGAAAAATCTGATTTAATTTGATAGTTTCTAATTCCGACTTCTAATGTATCTACCGCTTCCCAACTACTATCACATATAGGAGACGTATATTCGGTTTTAGTTGGGTTATTATAGACTATTTTGTTTCTAGTCCACATATATTTTCCATATTCCCAAGTAGGTGGAGTTGTTACCCATGAGCCACCTGTTTGAGTAGTCTTACTAGTTGATAAATAATATTCTTCAGTTATAGATTCTATGCTTGCACCGTCTGCTCCATCTTCACCTCTAAATAAACTCCATACATAATCAGTTTTATTTGTAGACTCTGTAGCTGTAGTTTTATTCGTAGCTATACCTATATATTTAGTTTGGCTATTAGGTGTATCATATAATTCTGTACCATCCGCATTATTACTATACTTAACCCAAGTATAAGTTGTAACACCATCTTTACCATTAGTACCAGGAACACCATCTTGCCCTTTTATTTTACTCCAAGTATATCTAGTTACGTCAGTAGAATCTGCTTCATAATAATCCGTGTAAATACCTAAATAATCTCCTACTTCCTCACCATTACTTGGGGTAAATGTTTTACCACCATCATTAGAATATTTAATATGAACATAAGCGTTTAATCCATTTTTACCGTCTTGACCATCTACTCCATTTTTACCGTCTTCACCTTTAATTTTACCTACATTTATAAATGAAGTTCCATCCCATATATATAAATCTCCATTAACAATATAACCGTCACCATTATTATTATTATTAGGATGTGCTTGATTTAATTCTCCTACCGAATTATAACTACCTAATATAGTAACAGAGGTACCATCCTTACCATCTTTACCATCCTGTCCATCTACTCCATCTGTACCTTTAATTAAAGACCATGTATAGTCTGAAGGTGAATTAGATTCTATATTAGTTGTTTTATTATATGCGAATCCAATATAAGATTTATTAGTTGGATTATTACTAATACCGTTACCATTTTCATCATCAGCATATTTAATCCAAGTGTAAGTAGTTTGACCATTAACACCAGGAACACCATCTTCACCTTTTGCACCTGCTATACAAGTAGGAGAACTTTCTTTTATAGTACCATCTGATAGAGTTGTAACAGTTTTACTCCACATATATTTATTGGCTTCCCAAGTTGGTGCAACGTCACTCCAAGTGCCTCCGATTAATTCAGTTGTAGAAGCAGATAAATAATACATAACGTTTACACTTTTAACTGTCGTCTTTATTTTATTGTCTACATTTGTTACCTTATTGTCCACTTCTGTTTTAGTATAATAAACATCTTTTACTATGTTAGATATTCCGTCTTTTGTCAAAATTTGTTCAGCTGATTGTAACCTTTTCTCTATACCCCCATCACCTGTTATTTTAGTTTGCAAATCGCCCACTTGTGATTTTATACCAGTTTCTGGGTCTAATACTATTTCTGCCCATTTTTTATCTACTACATCAGCACTATTATCTGCTTTCTTTTTAGCTATTGAGTCTATGGCTTCTAAAGATGCAACTCTATAATTACCTAAAGCTGTTCTCCAATTTCCAAATACTGTATCCATATTAGCCTTATCAGTATTATCTATTATTCCATCTTTATTAATTATATTATTTATTGTAGTAACTAATGAATTATGAGCTGTTATAAAATTATTATAGTTTGTTCGTAATTTAGTTTTAGAAGGGTCAATCAAATCTTCGTTATTATATAAAGTTTGATAGTCTTTATCTATATCGGATTTTTCTTTAGCAACTAAATCTAATGAACTACTTAACACTTCTCTTTCAGATTGGTCTAATATACCATCTTGGAATACACCCCACATAGTAGTTTCTAGACTGTTAACTGCATTATCTACGTCTTTTATTTCTGATTGTAACTCTTGTTTAGTTACGTTTACTTTATTACTTCCTATTATATCAATAGATTGTTGAGATATCTTATTAAAATTACTATATTCTATTTTATAATTATCTTGTGCTTTAGCAATTAAAGCATTTTCAATACCATAATCATATTTTAAATCTGATGTAACTGATACTATAATATCTCTTAATTGTTGATAAGCACTATCATATCTTACTTTTGCTCTTCTTAATAATTCTTTTTTGTTAGTGGTATCAGAAAATACTTCTATCGAGAATACATCTGATGAAATTGTATCTATACCATCTGATATACTTATTGTGCAATTAGATATTCCTTCTGATAGTCCTGTAATTCTATAACTATAAAAATTATCAACTTGGGTAGGTATTATAACCTTTTCAGTATTTCCTATTACTAATTTGTGTGTTAAAGTTGAAGATTCAATATCTTTAGTTGAATAATGTATATAAGCCTCGCCATTATTGGTTATATCTGTTACTAATACTTTTGATAATATAGGCTTATGGTTGGTTATTTCAAATTGAAATGGTGAAAAAGTATAATCATCATACCCATCAGACACTTTTAAAATACAAGTGTGATTTCCCATTGTAGATGTTTGTTCAATGGTTTTATCTCCACTTATTTGATTGGATAATACTTCTATATAATCATTATCATCTAATTTAAGATATATATTATATTTAAAGTTAGTATCTCCATTAAATGCAAAATTTAATATATATTTTCCTGTTGAATCTGAATATGAACATTCTAAATTCTCAATAGTGGGTGCTTCTTTTAATAATACTTGTATAGGATTGCTAATGTATTCTTCTGTTGGAGAAACAAGTTTTAATGTTAAATCATTTATTCCTCTTGATACATTTACTGTGTATTCTAAGACTTCATTAGTTTTATTTAAAAATATTTCTACATATTCTTCGTCATTTATCTTTAAATATACGTTTACATTTTCAGTTGCTTCTGATATAGTAAACGATATTTTAGCTGTATTATTTGTAAGGTCTGTATTTAAAATTGTTATATTACTTATTTTCATCTAATCACCTCTTGTTAATAAAGCCCTACCATTGTAGGCAAGGCTATTTTAATTATTTAATTTAGTTCCACTCTTCTCCAAATGGAGGGAATATAGCATTATCATTAGGATTACATTTTTTACATTCATCTTCTTGTAAAACTTCCTTCAGTATTTCTTCAATACTATCAAAATCCCAATACCATATTTCTAATAATTTAATATTATTTTTTATAGCATATATTCTCTTTCTTCTATCATGTTCTTGTTGTCTTTCAAATTGTTCCTTTGTTTGATTAGATACGCTACCATCGTGATATTCTCCTTGATATTCAATTAATAAGTTATGCTTAGGTAAATAAAAGTCATAAGATAATTTTCCACCACTTATTCCTAGTAAATCATCAAACGTTTTTTCATAAATATATTCTATATTATGCTCTTTCAACCAATTCATTATTATCAATTCTCCTTTTGATATATCACAATGAGGACATCTTCTATTATGATTTTTAAAATTATGAAAAGTTGCTTTATACGGTTCATGTTCAAACGGACATTGAAGGATTATATAATCATTTATCCCATTATATTTTTTGCTCAATATTTTATATCCAAACGATTCTATATATTCCTTAATATACTCATAGGTAAACTTTTTATCTATACCTATTAATTCATTCGCGCATTTTGGACATCTTGTTCCTTTTCTTTTATTATCACCTTTAAAATGTCCAGGGTCAGAAATGTAGCTTCCATGTTTACTACATTTAATCCATATTTTATCGTGTGTTGATTTATAAATTAAATATGGGTTCTTATTATTTAATTCAAAATCCCATACATCATTAATATTTAATTTCAATTCAATTTCTAAATAATGAGCAAATGAATTTTCATAACAATTACAACAATATTTACATTTTTTTATTTTATAATCGCTTCTTACATCGAATTCTCTTTTACAATATTCACATTGAATTCTAAAATATTTTTTTCTTTCGTTTCTTAAAATTTTCTTTTCTAGTAGTATATCGTTTTTATCATAAGTAAATAAATAATTAAAATTATCATTTATTTTTATTTTATCTTCTTCTGAATAATGCAAATTAACACACCTCTTATTTATGATTTTTTTTATAATTTCCTATTATTAATTCACTCATAGGAAGTGTTTCTATCCATTTGCAAAATTCTTTCCACTCATCTAATCTATGATTACATCTTTGATTATATATTGTTTTTAATTGTCTATAATTAGTTGTCATACCAGCAGTATACTCAAAACCGCTTGGTATATTATATACTAAACGATAAAAAGCCTCTTTTTTATCTTGTTCTGTTGCATTTTCATTGTTTAAAACTTTTAAATATTCTTGTTGATAATACTCTACTATAGTTATTATTCCATCATCTACCCATTCATTGCAACACGCTTTTATTCCCATTTTATGAGAACGGTGCATTTTAGATTGACTACTTATAAAATATAAAAATCTATATCTCTCAGCTTCTTGCCACCATTGTATTGTTCCAGTTACATCAAATGTTACATTTATACCTGTTAAAAATTGGTCATGTGCTTCCCCTGTATTTGTAAATGCCAAATGTCTAGCAACTTTTTCTCTCTTTTCCATAGGTACATTATCTGCTTTTTCTACTGTTTCTGCCATTGGGAAACCTGCAACTCTTAAAGCATTTTGTAATCCGCTAACTTCTACATTTTGAATTTTCATATAACATCACTCCTTATATTTATCTACCTACCGAAGTAGGTATATTATATTATACTATTTTAATCATCTATCTGTTCCTATATTTTTCTACTATATTTATTTTTATTTTTTTATTCTTCTTGTTAAGTTCATAGAATTTATTTAAACTAACCAATATCCTTTCTCTTCTACCTTTACTTATATCTAATGAATCCATATATTCAGATAAATCATATACCGTTGCTTCCAATATATCTATATCTTTATCTTGCAACCATAACATAAAACCATATACATCTTTTTGATATGCTTTAATTGTGTCCTTGTTTATATTACTATATTGTAAACTCTTTTTATAATTTATCAATAATAATTTATTTTTTTCATTTGCACCTCTAAAACTCCACATAATGTTATGTTTCAACTAATCACCTCCCTTAATATATTATACTATTCCATTTTAATAATTTCCTCTAAATCTTGTAAATATATACTCCTAAATTCATTATCA
>JBGVLG010000019.1:0-1765 GCA_045124155.1 Anaeroplasma sp. | reverse complement strand
AAACCTTTAGTTATTTGTGAAGGTCAGCCAGATGCTATGGCTATTTATCAAAGCGGATATAAAAATGTTGTATCAGTACCAGCAGGAAGTAACAATTTGAACTGGATAAATTATTGCTGGGAATGGTTGAATAAAATAGATGAAATCATAGTTTGGGCTGATAATGATGCGCCTGGAGCTAAAATGGCTGAAGAAATTAAAACTAGATTAAAAAACGTAAAAGTAATAAGCCATAAATATAAAGACGCTAACGAAGTTTTAATTAATTGTGGATCAGAAGAAGTTTATAAATTCATAGAGAAAGCAATAAATCAAACTCCACAAGGAATAATAGATGCCAGTCAAATGGAATATAAAAGCTATATAGGGCAAGAACAATATACGATAGAAACAGGGTTCTATGAATATGACAGTCATGTAGAGGATTGGAAGCCCGAAGAATTAACAGTAATATTTGGAAGAAATGGAGAAGGAAAGACAACTTTTATATCACAAATAATAGCACATAATATATATAAAAGAGTTCCGGTATTCTTATATAGTGGTGAAATGTCTAATCAAAAAATACAAGACTGGCTATATAGACAAATAGTTGGTAAGGATGAAAAATATTATAGAAAGATAGAGTGCAAGTATAGAGTTAAAAGTGAATTAAAACCAGAAGTGGTTGAACTGTTAAAAAAATGGCACAAAGATAGGTTATTTATATTTGATAGAGAATGCGATAAAACTGCAAATGATTTAGGGAAATTCTTTGATGTTATGGATTTAGCAGCTAAAAAATATGGAGTTAAATTATTTGTAATAGATAACTTAATGAGTAGACTAGAAGAAAATGCTGATAGTTTAAATTCAGATCAAGCTAACTTTGTACAAAGATGTAAAGATTTTGCAATAAGAAATAAGGTTCATGTTGTATTATTAGCGCATCCAAACAAAGAGAAAAGAGAAATAACAGAAGCTAATCCAGAAGAAGGAAACTTAGCAAAGACAGATATAAGCGGAAGTAATAATATAGCAAATAAAGCTGATAATATAATAGCAATAGAAAGGGTGTGGAATGACAACAAAGATTCATTTGGAAATAATTTAAGAACAGCTGACGCAATAATAACAAGCCTAAAAGATAGAGAAAGTGGAGAAAGAAAAGCGATGTTTTTCAGGTTCAGTAAAAATACATTAAGATTTTATAACGAATATACTAAGGAAACATTTGATTATATGTGGGCTAAAAAAGATGAAGTAGAAAGAATAGAAGAAGTTTATTATACAGAAGATGGAGAATTAATGCCATTTTAAGGAGGAGTAAAAATGTTAAAATTATTAATAGAAAGAGCATATAAAATTATAGATAGGGATGAAGATGTATATCAAGTGAGAATTTTAGTGACTAATAATATCGATCGAATAGGATATGAAATAGGAGTAAGTAATGGATATATAGAAATTATAAAAAAAGATTTAGAAAAAGAGGAAATAATAGATGAAATAACATCAGATGAATTTGAAAATAATCTTAAACATTTTAGAAGCATAATATTTGATGAAAAAAGATATTCAGATATAAAAGAAGAGTAGAAGGAGATAGTATGGAAGAAGAGAGGGTTATAATAGAATATACCAAGCTGATAAATAGAATTAAAAATGCAGAAAAGTTTTTAGAAAGTGATACTTATATTGGGAAGGATAAAAAGCCACATAAATACCAAAGCTTAGAAGAAGAAATACGTTATAAAGAAAAATGGATACCTGAATATCAAAAATT
>JBGVLG010000018.1:0-1899 GCA_045124155.1 Anaeroplasma sp. | reverse complement strand
ACATCAGCAACAGTTGTAGTACATAGTCTTTGCCATCCAGTAAACCCAGATACTGCGTGATAAGTACCCACAAAAACAGTTGATAGCTTATCCATACAAAATTTAAAATGCACACGATAGATATTTAATTTTTCAACAATTAGTGTACCAGCGGTATGAGGATAAATTGATTTATTACCTCCTACAATAATAGTAATTAATCTCGTGCAACTTTCCATACTATTAACAATATTTTCTATAGTTTCACTTTCACTAGTTAATCCTAATTGTTCTATAGAAGTGTATGTTTTTAAAAATTTACTTGTTGCATTATATACTGATTTAGCACTTGGGACTTGAGTGTCTGTACTAGAATCACTTATTGTAGTGGTTATATCTCCAGTAATTAACACCTTTTCCCACGCTGTCCATGATGATGAAATAGTTCTATAAGTGCATACATAGCTACCATTACTATCATTTAATTCTTTAGCAGTTACTTTATAGGTATACGAACCAGGTGCTTCTACAGTTATAAAAAAATTACTAGCTTTAGGCAAATCGGTACAAGTTGTTTTAGCTATAAGATAATACGTTTTTTCTCTTTCTGTAAAGTTTGTTAATATATATTCTTTAAGGCTAACATTATCAATTGTAACACAATTCAATTTATTTGCATCTGTCTTATTTAATTTCGTATCATTTAAAATCTTACCTTGATTAGCACTTAAAAGTTTATTAGTATCTGTTGAAGTTAAATTATCTATTATATCACCATTTAATAATACTCTTTGCCATCCAGTATCAGAAACTATAACGCCTGCTTCACTTCCACTATTAAGACTTCTTAAAAATGTATCTCCTTTATAACTAGTAGCTTTATAGCTTCTTAGAGTATTATTATTAGTCCAAGGATTAGTTGCTTCTGAAATACCTATTATTTCAATATATCTTACATAACTATTTGGTAAATCAGTTAAATTATTAATTGCTACAGAACCAATAGTCCATTTTCCTACGGGGAATTTAATTATTTCTTTTCCGTAAGTATCTATATCATCCTGTGTTATAAGTTTTCCTTTTACTGCAACGTTTACTGATTTAGCAGTAGGAATTTGAGTGTCTGTACTAGTACTATTTATTGTTGTAGTTATATCAGTTTTATTTACTTTAGTATCCAATTGTTCATTAATTAAATTAATAGAATTATTAAATTGCTTTTTCTCCTCTGTAGTAAAACCGCCTGTAATATTATTGTCACCTAAATATATCGGCATTTAAAAAACCTCCTTATATAAAAGTAAACTCCCACTAATGTGAGAGTTTCAATTATTTACTTACTTTACGATTTTCATTAGGATTCCAACCGTAAATTAAATAATGATGTAAACCTGATGAATAATCGCCTTTTTCTACTGCTGCAGCTATATCAGGATTTAATTCTAAGTAATCACCTTCGTTATATTCTTTTGGAATTGGTGGTAAAGGCAGCCTTCCTTCTGATTTACCATATTTCACATAGTGGACATATGGATCATCTTTATATCCACTCTTAGCAATATCTGGATATTTATATAAATACCAATTTTTAGAGAATAAATACATACTTCTGTTCACTTCCTCTTTCTTTTCTACTGTTGTACTAGATACTATCTTTTGATTTGCTATTGCTTCAGCTATTGTTTTACCAACTGCATCTGGACCTAACTTCTTATATAAAGCAACATCTTCTGTGGCCTCTACAAAACAAGTTTCTACTATTACTGAAGTCATATTAGTATGAGATAATTCGTAAAGTCCTGTTCTTACTTTTTGTCCTCTATTCTTAAATCCTAAACTAGATAAAGCATTTACTATTCTTTTACCATATTCATTTTCAGAATAAACACAAGATTCTGAACCTAAAGCACCGTTATAAGA
>JBGVLG010000017.1:0-3852 GCA_045124155.1 Anaeroplasma sp. | reverse complement strand
ATTTTTCGTAAAATATTGTAATATATAAATAAGTCAAGGCAGTATCGACTTACTATGTATTTGTTGATACTGCTTTTATATTTAAGAAATATAATCAACAAATCTCATCTTATTTTTGTAAAAGGAGATTAACTTCGTGTTTAGAACAATAAAATATCATTACAAGTGTAGTAGTTATGAAAAGAGACTGTTGATGTTTTTATTTCATATTTCTAAAAATTTATATAATGTTACTTTATATACTTTAAGACAACAATATTTTAATAATGAAAAAATATCATCTTATTTTGAATTAAATAAATTGTTAAATAGTAATGAGAACTTTCATTTATTAAATACATATGCTTCAATATGTACTATTAGACAAGCATATAATTCAATGTCACTATTTTTAAAGAATCATAATGAATTACCAAAATATTTATCTAAAAGAGATGTATATTCTTTGTATACAGATCAAGTAAGACCTATTATTTATAAAAACAAAAAATGTATTAAATTACCTTTATCTAATTTAGTAAGAACAAATAAAATATTTTCTACTTATTTTAATGATCCATTAATTAATGAATTCATTAAAGAATTAAATGTTAATAGAATAGAAAATATCTATCTTCCTATACCTAAAGTAATAGAAGATAAAGAAATTAAACAAGTTAGAATAGTACCTAAGTATAAAGGAGAATATATAGAAATAGAATTTTCTTATTTAAAAGATAGTATTAAACTAGAACAAGATAATAAAAACAGTTTATCTATTGATGTAGGAATAAATAATTTAATGACTTTAGTAACAACATCTAATAACTCTTATATTATTGATGGGAAAAGATTGAAATCAATTAATCAATTCTATAATAAACAAAAAGCTTATTATCAAAGTAAATTAGTTAATAATAAATATTCAAAAAGATTACATAGATTAGATATTAAAAATATGAATAGAGTAAATGATTACATCAATAAAGCGGTTAATCAAGTTATGTCAATATCTAAACAAGAAAAAGTGAATACCATCGTTATTGGATATAATAAAGGTTTAAAACAAAAAGGAATTAAAAATGAGAACTTAACAACTAAAGAAAAAGCAAGAATAAATCAAAGCTTTGTAAGAATTCCGTTATCTAGATTAATTAATAAAACTAAATATAAATGTGAAGAATATAATATTAATTGTATTATCGTTAATGAGTCTTATACATCGTTATCTTCATTTTATGATAATGATGAGATAAATAAAGTAGAAAAATATTCAGGCAAAAGAATTAAACGTGGTCTATATTTAACCAAAAACAATATAGAAGTAAATGCGGATGTTAATGCATCATTAAACATCTTAAGAAAAAGTAAACCTAATGATGATGAAGTAATTCATTATTTGAGGGATAGAGGTCTAACAATACCTAAAAGATTACAAGTTGTCCTTTAACTTGTAATGTCTTTTGAAAAGTTTATTCTAAGTGAATTATTTTCACTTTTGTTCTATACTTTTTATCTTGGTATGTCATTTCAAATCCAATATAAAGACATCCAAGTAAGAATAAGCCAATCGCAAGTCCATATGTTCCTAGTTTCAATCCTGGAGTCATATAAGATAATTTATAAGATACTTCTCCATCTTCTCCTACAAACCCTACAAACCCACCTTGAGCTTTAACTATTTCTACATTTTTTTCAACACCATCTTTATCTATCGCTTTTAAAGACCATCCTTTATCATAAGGAATAGTTAATACTACCATCTTCTTACTTTCATAATTAGTCTTAAATTTAAAGTCGTTAACTCCTATTTCTAAATCTAGAATAGGATTTTCTTTTAATTTATCTATATTTTGTTTATATGTATCATAATATTGATAAGTAATATCTGGTTTATAAACATAATCCGATGATTTTAAAGTATCTTTAACAATAATTTCTACTCTAGTAACTTGATCATAAACATAGAATCCTCTTTCGTATTTACGATCATTAGTAGAATTATATCCATGGAACATATGAGTATCTTCAGTTAATAAATACTCTTCACCTTGATCATTAGTTCCAAATAATTTAATTAATAAATTATCGCCCATATGAGCTTTAATTGTGATATATGCTCCTCCTCTTTCTTTCGCTTGAGGCGCTACTAAATAAGAAGATAAATCAATATCTAATTTAGAATTCCATTTCAATCCTGTTGCACTCGACTTTGAATAATTAACCGGATCTTCATAACCATCCATCTTACCTTTTTCTGCTTGATCCCAAATTGCTCTATGAACTTTAATATCACTGTTTTCAATATAGACCATTCTAGTAGTAACATTATATTCATTTTGAGTTAGATATGCTTTATAGTTCAATTCGTTTTCTTCTGCGAATTCTTTTGCAATTTCTGAATCTAATATTGCGTATCTAGTATATAAAGTATCGTTCAAAATCGCTCTTGCTTTATAGCGAGTATAACTTGTAGAATTTTCAAAAGTATCGCTCGAATATATTTGTCCATCGCTTAAAATAGTATCAAAAGCAAATCCAAATTCTACAAAATCTTTATTTACATATAAAGCTTTATTATCCTCTTCTAGCACCTTTTCATAGCCAAAAGGAATATTAGTATCTGTATTATCTAAAAGATAATATTTAATATTAGTAAATGTATCTAAATCCGCTCTTTTTTCGTGCATTCCCATCGACCAACCTTGCCATCCATATGACACTCTAGACCAATCGATGAAATCTTGTAATTCATAATTATAAATAGAATGGAATGTTCCTGTTCCTCTATAACCTTCTAACATACCCATATTATTTGCATCACGATCAGAAGATGAATTATAAATTCTATAATAGCCCAAATCTTCTTTTTCTATTTTTTTAATAATTTTTTCTTCTAATCTTACATCCTTATAACCACCATATAAAGATGACATATCTTTAATTCCTTGACAAATAACACACACATTTCCTACTACTAAAATTTCTAAAATAGTTAATTTATTTATCTTTGAAATAAAGCCTTTATCCTTAAGATTCTTCCTAATAAAGTGATAAATAAAAATAGTATATAGCGCCATAGCAATAGCGTAATATTGTGTTCCATCCAATTTGTTTGTGCCCATTGTTCCTTGTTTACTAAAACCTACCCACAACATTTGAATTTGCCATAATAAAGTAAAAGTAAAAGAAACATCGATTTGCCACTTCTTAACTTTATCTATCTTATCGTATGTAGTCGCAATATACATACACGAAATGACTACCACAAATAATTCCCATCGACCATAACATACTGTAGTAAATCCTGTAAAACAATAATATGGGAATGGTGTAAATAACATTACTAAAATACCAATAACTGCGATTATATGCGAAATCCTTTTTTCTTTAATACTATTAATAATAGATGGAACAAGCATCAACATTAATGGAGTATAAATAAATAACGAACTATTAGTATTATCATAATAGTTATTATTATAAAGAATTGAATCATAACAAGATGATGGTGGATAGAAGAAAGAAATAATTGGGTAAGTATATACTTTATAATTATAAGTTTCATCAAACTTTGTACAAATTTCAAAAATTTCTTTTACATTTTCAAATACAACTTTATTATCCTTTATTTTGTATGCTTCGTAAGCTTCTTCTAATGCCGCGAGTAATTTACCAGTAAAAGTGTTAGTATTTTCCATATCTACTCTATTCGAGCCTAATGCAACTTGGAAGCAAGGAAGCAAAACAACTAATGCCATTAACATTGCAATTACATAACATAATATACCTAATCCCATTACTGCAAAACCTTCACCGACAGTATAATTTTTTGCATATTGACAGAATCTATAAATTGCATAAATTACAGAA
>JBGVLG010000016.1:0-1610 GCA_045124155.1 Anaeroplasma sp. | reverse complement strand
TATGAAAAACAAAGATATACTCATCATTTAGATGAAAATCACAAAAATATATGGAATAGTAATATTAAAAATAATGGGAAATTACATCCTACTCAAAAACCATTAGATATATTAGAGAGAATTATAAAAACATCATCAAATGAAAATGACACAGTATTAGATTGTTTTATGGGTTCGGGTTCAACAGGAATTGCGTGTATAAACACAAATAGAAAATTTATAGGAATAGAGAAAGATGAAAAATACTTTGAGATAGCTTGTAATAGAATAAAGGAGGTGAAAAAATGAATTTATTTGAGAATATAATTACTAAAATAGGCGGATTTTTCGCTACTCCTAACCAAAAGAAGGTAAATAAAGGAAAAAGTAGCGGATATAGATTCTATAAAACAGAATTAGCTAATAATGAAACTATATTTGCAGCGATTACACTAAAAGCAAATGCAATAGCATCAGCACCGATTGGAATTTATAAGGATCACAAAAAGTTAACTCCTAATGAACATCCTTTAGCAAGACTGTTTAAGTATGGCCCTAATCCAAGACAAAGTATGTTTGGATTTATTCAATATATGGAAATGACTAGAAATACCTCAGAAGGAGCATATGCGATTATTGAATATGATAGAATGGGTGATGTTCAAGCTATATGGGCGTTAAAATCTGACCTTGTAGAACCTATAATTAATACAGATGATAATGATTTATGGTATAGAATTAAGGATCATGATACAGATGTGGTTAATTTTGTACATAATAGCCATGTAATAGCCTTAAATTACCTAAATAATAACGGTTTGGCTGGGATAAATCCATTAAATGTGTTAAAAAACACTATTTCTTATGACAAAGAAGTTAAAGAATTCAGTATTAATCAAATGAAAAACTCTTTAAAAGCAAATGCAGTTGTAACAATTCCTGGAACACTTGATGCTGAATTAATTGAACAATATGATGAAATGATGGAAGGAATGCAAGAAGCCGGGATTATTTACGTTGATGATGGAAAAGATTTTAAAGAACTTAGCAACAGAAGTTATATAGACTCTAAAGTGTTTGAAGTAGAAAATATAACAGTACAGAGAGTAGAACGTGTATTCAATATAGTAGGAAAGCTTATAAAAGATGGTGCACAAAACGGAGATACTGAAGATTTGATATTCTTAAAAGATACAATTCTGCCTATTATTAGGGAATATGAGAGTGAATTTAATCGTAAATTGCTTAATTCTATAGAAATAGACCAAGAGTGCGAGATAAAGTTTAATTTAAACGGATTCGCACGTGCCACTATGGAAAAAAGAGGAAACTTTTACCAAATCATGTTTAGAAATAATTTAATGTCTACTAATGAAATACGTGCCTTAGAAGACCTTCCACCAGTTGAAGGTGGTGATAGAAGATTCTTATCACGTGATTTATGGGATGCTGATAATTATGATGAATTTATGAGTAGCCAATCATCTAACCAAAATAATATAAATGAATAACAATAAAGTCCTATTAAGTTCCTTTTAATAATTAAATAAAAGTGTTATTATATTAATATAAGTAAATATCTTAACTAACTATCAGAATATATCTGGTAGTTTTTTTATTTTATTATAAAA
>JBGVLG010000015.1:0-60757 GCA_045124155.1 Anaeroplasma sp. | reverse complement strand
TATATAATAAATTAGGAACTGAACTTATTACTTGCCCAGCTGGTAGAAGTGGTGAGTTCGTAATTCCTGCTGCAGTAACAACAGTTAAGGAATTTGCATTTAGAAGCTGTTCAAAGATTACAAAGGTTGTTGTACCTGCATCAGTGACTTTAATAGAAAATAATGCCTTTGAATATTGTTATGATTTAGAAGAAGTAGTATTTGAAGAGGCTGATAATCCAGAAATTGCTGATTTAACAATTGCTACTAAAGCATTCTATTACGATGATCTATTAGAATTAACTTTACCTAAGCATTTACGTACAATTGAATCATATGCATTTGGTGGAAATTCAAGATTAAAGACTGTTACAGTTAATAGTGAAGGTGAATTAAGTTTTGGAACTGGTGTAACATCTGATGAATCATTATATGGCTATAGCTATAGCTATGTTACAACTGTTAATTTAACTGCATCAGCATCATTGTTTGACGTTGCAGGTGTATTCAATGGTTCAAATAATAAGCTAGCAACAATCAATGTTTCTCCTGAAAATGAAGTATATTACTTAAATCCAGTTGATGGAGTATTATACAATAAGGAAGTAACAAAGATTTTATATTATCCATTAAATAAGAAGGGTAACTTTACATTACCAGAAACTGTTACTGAAATTTCCGCTAACGTATTTACTGGTAGAGATTTTGTTACATTTACAGTAGGAAAGAATGTAGAATTTATTGGCGAAAATGCCTTTGGAAAATGTTTATCATTAAAAGAAGTAGTATTTGAAGAGGGTAGAGAAAAGGATTTAGTAATTGATAAATTAGCATTTAATAATTGTTCAGCATTAGAAAAAGTACACTTACCTGAAAAAACAGTATCAGTTGGTGATAAGGTATTCTATTATTGTTCAGTATTAAATGACGTTGTATTACCTTCTACATTAGCTACAATGGGTAGTCAAGTATTCTATTATTGTAATGATCTAAAGTCTATTACACTACCTGCAGGATTAACTCAGGCTGGTTCTTATGTAGGAGCCGGTAGTCAATTTGATATTTTCTATTATTGTTATAATCTAGAGGAAGTTAATGTAGCTTCTGAAAATACTGCTTTTGCATCAGTTGATGGAATCGTTTATGAAAAAGATGAAAATGGTGTTATGAAGACATTATGTTTCTCTCCATTCGGAAAAGCTGGTGAGGTTGTAATACCTAATACAGTTAATTATATAGCTACAGAAGCCTTCTATTATAACCAAAATGTTACAAAGATTAGCTTTGAAGATGGCAAATCAGCTGTAAATGCTGAAGGCGTTGAAGGCACATTAGAATTAGGAGATAACATTTTCTATCTATGTAATTCACTAGAAGAAATTAGTTTACCTAATATTACAACTGTTCCATCTTCAATTTTCCAAAATTGCTATTCATTAAAAACATTTGAGGTTCCATATACAGTTGCATCAATTGGAAATGAAGCATTCTATGGTTGTAAAGGATTACAAACTGTAACCTTTGAGGTAACTCCTGAAGGTGTTGAAGAAGTTCCACTTACTATTGATTCTGCATCTGGTTCATGGTATTCACCATTTGCATATTCTGGAATTGAATCTATTATATTACCAGAAAGAACAGTAGAAATTGGTAATTATGCATTTGCTTATTGTGAAAGCTTAAAAACAACAAATATTCCTTCAAAGATTACAACAATTAGCAAATATTTATATTATTATTGTTCATCTTTAGCAACTGTAGATATTAGTGAAAATGCAAAAATTACAGAAATTGGAATGTGTGCTTTTGCATATTCAGGAATTACTTCATTAGCTGTTACTGATGATTTAACAACAATGGGAACTTATGTTTTCTATAGATCTAAGCTTCAATCATTTACATGGCCAAAGAATATTACAACAATTCCTAATTATACATTTGCAGAGTGTGCAGAATTAACTTCATTTAATTTTGGAGAGTCTGCTGTTGTTGCAATCGCTGATCATGCATTCCATGGTTGTACAGCATTAACAAGCTTTACATTCCCTGAAACTTTAAAATCTTTAGGAAGTTTTGCTTTTGCATATTGTGAGAAAATCTCAAGCTTTGATTTTGGTTCAAACTCTAAGGTTGCTACAATCGGTGATTCTTGCTTTAGCTCAACTGGTATAACTGAATTTGCATTCCCAGTTGTACATGATGATGAAGGAAAGATTATTCCATTTGCTACTTTAGGTTCTAGTTTACTATCAGGTTGTGATAAGCTTGAAACAGTAACAATTTCTGAAAGTGTTGAATCAGTATCAGGAGTATTTACTGGTGCTTTATTCAAAAATTTAATAATTTCAGAAAATAATCATGAATTCTCTGTAGAAGAAGGAAAACCTGTTCTATATAATAGTGATAAAACTGCTTTAAGATATGTATATGGTAATACATTATCAGGCGAATATAATGTTCCTAGTACAGTATTATCAATTTCTGATTATGCATTTGAAGGACAAACAAATGTTACTAAGGTAAATATCCCATCAAGTGTAGTAGATTTTGGTGAGGGAGTATTTGCACATTGTACTGCATTAACATCAGTTGTATTTGCAAATGATTCTAATTTAACAACAATGGGTAAATATGCATTCCAAGGATGTACATCTTTAACATCTGTTACTTTACCACAAGATCTTGATGCATTTACTTACTATATGTTTGAAGGATGTTCTTCATTAGTATCTGTTAGTGCACCAAAAGCTAAAGAGGTTGGTGATTATGCATTCCAAGGATGCACAAGCTTAAAGAAGGTTGAGTATTCTAAGCAAGTTACTTATCTTGGTTATTATGCATTTAATAATTGTAAGTCATTAGAAAGTGCAGTAATTCCTAAGTCAGCAGAGTTAGATTATTCAGTATTTGCAAATTGTACAAAGCTATCTAATGTAACAATTGAAGAGGGTGTTGAACTATTACCTTCTAATACATTCTATAATTGTACTAGTCTTGAGTATATTACTCTTCCTGAATCATTATTAACTATTGATTACAATTGTTTCTATGGTTCTGGATTAGTGTCTATTGAATTACCTGAAAATGTCACTACAATTGGTAGTTATGCATTTGAAAATTGTGAAAAATTAGAATCAATTAAGATGGATTGTGCCGTTAAGAAAATTGACTATTATACATTTGCATATTGTCATAATTTGAAATCTGTACAATTGCCTACTGATCTTGAATTCTTAGGTGTTGGTGCATTTAGAGAGTGTACATCATTAACATCAATTGAATTACCTGAATCATTAAAGGGCATAGGTTATAATACATTCCAATATTCAGGATTAAAGTCATTAACAATTCCTGTAAATGTTGAAAAGATTGGTGTTTATTCATTAACAAGTACAATTTCAGATTATACTACTTCTTACTTAGTTGATGGATGTCCTGATCTAGAAGAAGTTAAGATTGAAAGTAGTAAGCTTGAGGTTATTACTGCATACTCATTCTCTAATTGTCCTAAGTTAAAGTCAATTGAAATTCCAAGTTCTGTAAAGACAATAGCTCAATACTCATTCTATAATTCAGGATTAGAGTCTATTGTTATTCCGGCATCCGTTACAACAATTGGTCAATCAACATTTGCAAATTGTGCTAACTTAGCATCAGTCACTATTGATTCTATGCTTGAAACAATAGCTCCAAAAGCTTTTGCAGGCTGTACTTCATTAACAACAATTGAATTGCCAGATACAGTTAAAACAATTGAAGTTAGTGCATTTGAAGGCTCTGGTTTAGAATATTTTGAATCATCTAGTGTCTCTTCATTTGGAAATAATGCATTCAAGGATTGTACTCTATTAGAGACAGTTTCAGTAACATCAAGTGAATTATCTGAATTATCATCTAATATGTTTGAAGGTTGTTCTTTATTAAGTACTGTAACATTATCAGAAAGCCTAACTAAGATTGGTGTAGAATCATTTAAAGGCTGTAGTGCATTAGAATCTATTACAATTCCTTCATCTGTAAGTACAATTAGTGATTTAGCATTTGCAAATTCCGGATTAACTGGTGAATTTGAAATTGGAGAAAATGTTACATCATTAGGCTATAATCCATTTGTGGGTTGTTCTAGTCTTAATTTGAAACTAAATAGTAATAATAAGGAATTCAAATTTAATGATGGTTCATTATTCTCTTCTGATAATACATTAATAATCTTTAATCCAACATATGTTGGTGAATTTACAGTCACAACAGATATGTCAGTTAATGGATATGCATTTGCAGGAATTGAAGGATTAACAAAGATTATCTTAGCTGAAGGTGTTTCTTCAATTGCTCCATATCAATTTGGAGGTACAACAAATGTAGAAGAAATAGTATTACCATCTACAATTACTAAGATTCCTTCATATGCATTCTCAGGTGCATCAGTACCTTCATTTGAAATACCATCAACTGTAACATCAATTGATCAATATTCATTCGCATATTGTAATATTAAGAGTGTTACTATTCCTACAACATTAACTGAAATACCTAATTATGCGTTTATGGGTAGCTTAGGATTAGAAGAGGTTAAGTTTGTTGGTGAAGATACAAAATTAGAAAAAATTGGTTCAAGTGCTTTCGAAGATTGTGAATCACTAGCTAAAATTAATTTACCATCATGTTTAAAAGTAATAGATGAATATGCATTTTCAAATACAGGATTTGTTAATTTTACATTCCCAGCAAATGTTAATTTAAACTATTCAGTACTTTCAAATTGTAAAAAACTAGAATATGCTGAATTTGAAGAAGGATGCAAGGCAACTGGTGACTCTACATTCTATAATTGTACTAGTCTAAAAACAGTTAAGTTTGCTGATTCAATTACAGAAGTAGGCTATGGAATTTTCTCTGGATGTACAGGAATTGAAACTTTAAGATATCCTGCTGGAGTTGATACAGTTGAGGAAATCTTTGATGATGCAGTAATTCAAACATTGATTATTCCAGCATCAGTAAAAAAAGTTGGAGAATTTGCATTCTATTATGCAAATATCGGTAATTTAGTATTTGAGGGCGAACCTGAAACCATTGAATATTATGCATTCTATTATATGAAAACTGATAAGCTTGTTATTCCTTCAGGAAGCTTAAAGTCAATTGGATATTATGCATTCTATGGTTGGACATCAGAACAAACAATTTGCTTTACTACTAGTCAAGCATCAGTATATAAGGTTTCTGATATGGGATCATATGGAACATTCTATGGTTGTGATGCAAATATTGTATTTGATTACGTACCTGAAGCTGAATAATATTTTATTAAGGATAAGACTAAAGATCTTATCCTTTCTTTCTTTATTAAGAAAGATTAATTTTTGATTAATTTTTATGAGATAACAAAAAATTTGTTGAATTGAAAAAAAATATGGAATATAATTTTCCTATAAACATTTTTTTGATTTTACATAAAAATGTATTTACAGGAGGGGCAATATGAAGAAAAAATTATTTACATTCTTTGCTGGAATTTCTGTATTAGGAGCAATTACTTTAGCTAGCTGTGGTGGTCAAGAGGCAACTTCCACTACAAAGCCATCTACAGGTTCTTCGACTTCTGCTACATCAAAACCAACAGAGGATCAAACATCAGAACTATTCTATAGTAATATAGATAGTAGCTATGTTTTCTCAAGAATTGGGTCTAACTTTACTATGTCAATTAATGGTACTACTTATTCTGGAAAGTGTAGTGTAGCAAATGGAGTATATACACTTACAGCTTCAGGATTAGAAAATTGTACTGCACAATTGGTTGGAAATGTATTAGTAGTAACATTAAATGGTACTTCTTATAATTTCTATAAGAATGTTCAATATTCAGTTACTTTACATATTAATGATGAAACAGAATTAGTTTCTGTTACAAATGGTCATCAATTATCTAAACCTGAGGATCCAAAATTAAATGGATATGTATTTGTGGGTTGGTATAAAGATAGTTTGTATACTGAGATATTTGATTTTGATAATGAAATCGTAACAGAAAATTTAGATTTATATGCAAGATTTGTTGAATCTGATGGTGATACAGTAGAATATACAGTTACATTCGCTGGCTGTGATTTATCACCAGTATCAACATTAGGCGGAGTAGTATATGATTTGCCAACTCTTGCTGATAAGGATGGAAAGAAGTTTGTAGGCTGGTGGATTTCAGATACAAATAAGGCTGATATGTTATCACGTCAATATGATGAAGATAAGCTTACAGCTGATACAACTTTATTCCCTGTTTATGATGATGGAGAGATTCATATATCAGTGAATGAGGGGAAAATTAGCTGGAATAGTATGGGTACAGCTAAACAATATGATGTTATAGTTAAAAATCCAAAGGGTGAAGAAATTTCAACAAAAGTAAATGTTACTTCATATGTCTATAATTTTTCTAAGCTTGAAGCGGGATTATATGAAGTTACTGTTAAATGTGGAGATAAGAGCACAACTGCTTATTATGCTCATAATACCCTTTCAAGAGTATCAAAATATGAGATTAAGGATTCAAGTATCTTAATGTTTGCTGAAGTTGAAAATGCAGAAGGCTATAAGATTACAGTTGAATGTGGCAATGAAAATCATAATCATACTGAATATGATTTAGGTAATAGCACATTCTATGATTTCTCAAATTGTCCTATGAAAGAAGGGGGAATCAAATTTACTGTAACTGCATATGCTGATGGTTTTGCATCTTCATATCCTACTACATATGTATTTGATAGAACACTAGATAAGGTTACTAATGTTTTAGAAAAGAATGGATTTGTTACTTGGACTAAGGTTCCAGGTGCAACTTCATACATAGTTGTTGTTACAACAGGTGATGTTTCAAATACATATAAGCTTGGAGACGTTAATAGCTTAAGTGTAAAAGAATACACTGGTGAAATTACTGTATCAGTAACTCCAGTATCAAATGGATATAATTCTCCAGAGGCTACTTTATATACATTTACAAAGACTGCTTTAGCAGCTCCTACTAATGTTCAAATTAATAATACTACTGTAACATGGGATGAGGTAGCTAATGCTACAGGTTATGTTGTAAAGATTAATGATCAAGAATATACAACTACTACAAATTCATATACAATTGATATTTCATCATTAAGCTCTACTGAAAGCTATAAGGTTAGTGTAAAAGCAGTAGCTAGTGATGCAGCAAATAATTCATATTTTAGTGAAGAAGTTCCATTTAATTATCTACAATTGTCTTCACTTGCATATTCAAATGGCTTATTCAGCTGGAATTCAGTTGTAGGAGCTTCTAAATATGGAGTAGTAGTTAATGATCAAGAAGAAGTATTTGTAACTACTTCTGAGGCTGAAGTTCTATTTACTAAAGCAGGTGTTAACACATTAACTGTTAAGCTATATGATGCAAATGGTGAATATGTTTCAGAAAAGTCACTTGAAGTTACTGCATATGAATTAGCATTTAATACATGCACAGGTGATTCTTCTGATGTTATAGAGTCTTTATATTTAGCTAAGGGTGATGAATTAGTATTACCTACTCATTCATACTTAGGTTATGTATTTGCTGGTTGGTATAATTTACCTAACGGACCAGAATATAATGGAAAATTATATGTTGATGGCGATAGTATGCCAGAATCTAATCTAACATTATATGCATATTGGACATCAGTAAAATATACAGTAACCTTAAATTGTGGTGATGGCGCTGAGATTGATGAAACTGAAGCGCATTTAAGTTTAAATTCTTATTTCGTATTACCAGTACCAACTAGAACAGCTAATGATGCATTAACATTTGATGGATGGTATACTGATGTAAATGGTAAGGGTGTAAAGATTACTTCTGCATCTGGTGTTTCATTAAATGCATGGGCTTACAAGAGTAATATAACTTTATATGCATCATGGGTAAGATCTATTGCATATGAAGAAATATTAAATAATAATAACGAGGTTGTTGCTTATAGAGCTGTTAAGGGTAGTGATCTTGTTAATTGTACAGAGGTTACTGTACCTGCATACTACAATGGACTTCCTGTTACAGAGTTAGGAAGTTTTAGTGGTTGCATGAACCTTGTTAAATTAAATATTCCTGATACACTTACATTTATTGATACAATAACAAGCTTTGCAGGATGTTCAAGTCTAGAAGCTATTAATGTGTATGAGGTTGAAGAAAGACATGAAGTATTCTACACATCATATGATGGTGTATTATATTATAATAATAGTGTTAGTGAAACTGCAGGCTGGGAGGTTAAATTTGTACCATCTAATAAATCTGGAAGATGTGAATTAATGCCTGGCACAGTAAATATTCCTCAAAAGGTATTTGCTGATACAAAGGTTTCTAGTGTATTTATTCCAAAATCTGTTTCTACTATTGGTACTGAGGCATTCTTCTATAGTAAAACATTAAAGGAAGTTAATTTTGAAAATACTCCTGAAAATGAAGAAGCAGTTGAATTATCTATTAATTCACGTGCATTTATCGGTTGTTATGGCCTTGAAACTATTACATTGCCTGCAAGAACAGTATATATTGCAGCAGGTGTTGATGAGGCTGGTGATGTCATTACTGCCTTTACAAGATGTTATGCTTTAGATGAAATTCTTGTTGAAGAGGGTAATGAAAATTATGCAAGCATCAATGGTATGCTATATGATGCTTCTAAGACTACTTTATTATTAGTAGGTGCTGGTACTGCAGGAGAATTAAATATTAAGCTTGGTGCTTCAGAAATTGCACCATATGCTGCAATGGAATGTAAATATATTACAAGTGTATTAATTCCAGGTTCAATAACTAAAATTGGTGAAAATGCATTTGCTAGTTGTACAAATTTAGCTACAGTTGAATTTGAAGATGAAGAAACCACATTATCTTTAACTATTTGTGAAAAAGCATTCTATCAATGTGATATTACTGAGCTTACCTTACCAGGATATGCTCGTGAAATAGAAGCACAAGCATTTGGTGGAAATAAGCGTTTAACCCAAGTAACAGTTAATGCTAATGGTACATTAAATTATGCAGATGGTATTACTGCTGATTCTAGCAATAATAGTTTTGTAGAAAAAGTAATTATTGGAGATAAAGCATCTGAATTTAATGTTGCTGGTGCCTTTGGTGGATCTAATAATCTTTTAAGTAGTGTTGTTGCTACAAACAATCAATATTATTCTACAATTAATGGTGTTTTATATAATAAAGATGCCACAAAGATTTTATTCTATCCAGCATTAGCAAATACATCATTTACAGTTCCAGAAACTGTTGTTGAAATAACATCAGGAACATTTAGAAATAGAGCTGATTTAGTGAGTATTGAAATTCCAGCTAGTGTTGAAGTAATTGGCGATGAAGCATTTGCTGGTTGTACAAAACTTAATGCTATAACATTTACAGGTGAAAGAACAAATTCTGAATTGACTGTAGGTAATTCAGCATTTAAGGGATGTTCATCATTAACTGAATTAGTGCTACCTAATGGTACTACATCTATTGGAGATAATGCTTTTGAAGCAACTGGAATTAAAACATTTACTGTACCAGAGGGAGTAGTATATTTAGGAGATTATGCATTTAAAAGTTCAAAACTTACTAAAATATCACTACCTGAATCTTTAACTACTTTAGGTTCATTTGATGGAAGTGGAAAGCTAACTGTATTTGATTCTTGTACAAGCTTAAATGCTATTACAGTTGCAGAAAATAATACTTCTTTAGCTGCAATTGATAGTATCTTATATCTAAAAGAAGACGGTGTAGTTAGAACATTATGCTATTATCCACAATATAAGTATGGTGCTGTTACAATTCCAAGTACTGTTAATAATATAGCAGAGGGTGTATTCTCAAAATCATATGTAACAAAGGTTTCATTTATTGACGGCAAATCCGCATTAAATACAGATGGTACAGAAGGAGATTTAACTGTTGGCAAGAGTGCATTTGAAGGCTGTACTTATTTAACTACTGTTAGTTTACCTAACCTAGTAACAGTACCTAGCCGTTTATTCTATGGTTGTAAGGCATTAACTTCATTTGAGGTTGATAATAAAGTTACAACTATTGAAGGTGCTGCATTCTATCAAGCAGGTCAAACTAAGGGTACCTTAGCATTGACATTTGAAGAAGGAAATGATTCAAATCCATTAACAATTGTTGATTCCTCAGCTTATTCAAATCAATTCTTCTATGCTGGTATTACTTCGCTTGTATTACCAAAGAGATTAGAATATATTGGTAAGTCAGCATTCTATTATTGTACTAAATTAACATCTATTACAATTCCTGAGGGCTGTAAGACAATAGCTAATGATGCATTTAATTATTGTTCTAGTTTAGCTACTGTTACATTTGCTGATAACTCAAAGCTTGAAACAGTTGGTAGTGGTGCCTTCACTAGAACAAAGATTTCAGCAATTAGCTTACCTGATAGTGTAATTTCATTAGGTGATTCAGCATTTGCATATTGTACTCAATTGACTTCATTCACATTACCAAAACAAGTTACTTATGTTCCAAAATCATTATTAAACGGTTGTTCAAAGCTTGAAACATTTAGTTTTGGTGAAGCAGTTGTTACTGAAATAAAAGATACAGCATTCTCTGGATGCACTAAATTAACATCATTTGGACTTCCATCATCTGTTACTGCAATTGGTAAGGAAGCATTTAAAAATTCAGGTATTACTGCATTTACATTTGCTGAAAAATCTCATTTGTCATCAATTGCTGAGGGCGCATTTACTGGAGCTAAATTTACAGAATTTGCATTCCCAACTGTATATGATGAAGATGATAATGTTACTACATTCACTTCATTAGGTTCTAAGTTATTTAATAATAGTAGTTCATTAACTATGATTACTTTATCACAAAGTGTAAATTCTATTGTTGATGTATTTACAGGATGTACAAAATTATCTGAGGTTGTTATTGCAGGAGATAATAAATATTTTGCAATTGATGATGCTGCTCCAGTAATTTATAGTGCTGATTATAAGACATTATATGCTGTATTTGGTAATGCCTTAAGTGGTGAATATACAGTAAATTCTAATACAGTTACAATAAGTGATGGTGCATTTAGTAAGCAAAGTGGATTAACATCAATTACAATTCCTGCATCAGTAACTACAATTGGTAATAGAGCATTTGATTCTTGTGAACTTTTAGAAGAAGTTAATTTTGCTGAAGGCTCAACATTATCTACATTTGGAGAATACGCATTTAATGCCTGTGAATCATTATTATCAATTAAATTACCTTCATCTGTAACTACTTTAGGAGAAAATATGTTCTCTGAATGTTATGGATTAGCTTCATTTGAAGGAACTGGTGTTACTTATGTTGCAGATGGTGCCTTTGCATATTGTATGGCACTAGAAAGTGTTAAATTTAATACAGGATTAGAATATATTGGTAGTGATGCATTTAATTATTGTCAAGCATTAACAAGTATTGATATTTATGCTAATACTGTTGTTGGTATGGCAGCATTTAAGGAATGTAGTTCTCTTGAAACTGTTAATATTGCTGAGGGTGTTGAAGCATTTGAAATGTATACATTCTATGGTTGTACAAGTTTAACTAGTGTTACATTACCTTCTTCATTAACATATATTGGTGATATGTGTTTCTCAGGAACAGGATTAACATCAATTGTTATTCCTAATAAGGTTGCAACTATTGGTGGTCAAGCATTCTCTGGTGACTATTCATTAAAAGAAGTAACAATTAAGGGAACAAATTATATTGATATGTCTGCATTTGAAGGATGCTCAGGTCTTGAGACATTAAATCTTGAAAATGTTAATGAAATTAGTGATCGTGCATTCTATGGTTGTTCAAAGCTTTCTGAGGTAACTTTCCCTGATTCATTAACTGCTATAGGAGCATGTGCATTTGCATCTACTGGTTTAACTAAAGTTACATTACCTAAAAATTTAGCTGTATTAGGTACTGAAGCTTCTGAATCAGCAGGTGGATATTGGTCTGTATCAGTTGGTGTATTCATGAACTGTACTGAATTAACTGAAGTTGTAATTGAAAGTAATGTTTTAGATACAATTGAAGGCGAAACATTCCAAGGCTGTACTTCATTAACTTCTATTGAACTTCCAGGAAATATTAAGAAGCTTGGTCATAGAGCATTTAAGAATTCTGGTTTAGTAGAAGCAAATATTTCTGGTATTACAGAGCTTGGTGTTGATGTATTTGCAGGTAATACAAAATTAACTACTGTTTATTTGAATTCTACATTGACTGAATTACCAAAGAATATGTTTAATGGATGTTCAAGCTTAGCTTCTATTGATTTACCAGTCGCAGTAGTAAAGCTTGGTGATTATTCATTAGCTGGTACTGCAATTGAATCAGTTTCATTAGATAATATTGAAACATTTGGCACTAATGTATTTGACAGCTGTACTAATTTATCAACATTTGTTGTTAATTCACCTAATTTAACAGCAATTCCTGCTGGAATGTTTAATGGATGTTCAAATTTAACAACAGTTGAATTATCTGATGCTCTAACTTCAATTGGAGAAAATGCATTTGCTGGTACTGCAATTTCATCATTTAAGATTCCAGCTTCTCTTGAAGGTTTATCTGATGGAGTATTCAAGGGCTGTACAAGCTTAACAACAGTTGATTTTAGTGCATGTAATTCATTTAAGAAGTTAGGTGCTAGTGTATTTGAAGATTGTTCTAAATTAACTGCAGTATCATTACCTGATACATTACAAAGTATTGGAAACTTCGCATTTAAGAATAGTGGACTTTCTGGTGATTTTGTAATAGGTAAGAATGTAGCTAGTCTTGGATATAATCCATTTATAGGCTGTAAGGGTATTATATTATCTGTAGCAGATGGAAATGAGAATATTAAGGCTGATGAAACAAATTCATTATTTGATTCACAAGGCTTATTATTGGTAGCTAGTCCAAGTCTATCTGGTACATTAACTATTCAATCTAGTGCAGCTCCTTATGCATTTGAGGGTTGTGATGGTATTACTAAGCTAGTATTTGTAGAAGGAATAGAGGAAATTGATTCTAATATTTTCTGTGGATTACCTAATCTTGAAGAGGTAGTACTTCCTTCAACATTAACTACTATTGCTGATAATGCATTTAATGATAATACTAAGCTTTCAACAATAAATATTCCACTTTCTGTAACTTCAATTGGAAATAATGCATTTAAGAATTGTGCATTAACTGGTGTTTCAGTATCATCATTAACTAATATTGGTAAGTATGCATTTGCCGGTAATACTGCTTTAACATCATTGACATTTGTTGACCCAGAGGAAGAAGCTGAGGGCTCTCAAGTTGTAATTGGTGATTATGCATTTAATGGATGTAGTAGTTTATCAAGTGTAACACTTTCTAAATATTTATATGAATTGGGTGCTTATGCATTCGCTAATTGTGGATTAACTTCTGTAACAATTCCATCAACAATATCAAGATTCGGTTATGATGGTAATCAATTTGCAAATAATACTTCATTATCTACAGTTACTGTGGAATCAGGTATTAGACTTGCACAAAAAATGTTTACAAATTGTTCTTCATTAACAACATTGAATCTTCCTGAGACTATTGGATTAGATGATAGTTCTGAGTGGAACAGCTTCTTAGGCATTCGTACATTCTCTGGCTGTACAAGCTTAACTAGTGTAACACTTCCAACAGATCTTGGTGTATTTACTGATGCATTTACTGGAACAGGTATTACTTCTTTAGTTCTTCCTGAATCTGTTACAATTATAGGTTCTAATGCATTCTCTGGACTTAACAATTTAACTAGTCTAGAAATTAAGGGTGAATTAGATTCAATTGGTGATGAGGCCTTTGTAGGTTTAACTATTGAATCAATATTTATTAAGCTTAGTGGTAATTTTACTTCATGGAGTTATGGATGGGATATGTTTAGTGGATGGACTGCATCTCAAACAATCTATTTGAATTTAACAGAAGAAGAGTTTAGCTTAATTGATGAAAATGGTGATTTCTTCTCTGGTTGTAAAGCAAATATTGTATATGGCTATACAGGAGAAGCTGGTAGTGGTGAAGGTTCATCAGAAGAAACTGGTACTGGTGAAGAAAATCCAGATGCTGGAATCTCTCCATTTGCTTTATAATTTTAAAATTATAATTGCTTAAATAATTATTTTATTTAAAAGGATATGTTATATATTTAAATTTAATGTAACATATCCTTTTTGTTATATATTCGTAAAACGCTATTTTTTTCAAAATAATAATTGAATAAATAATTTATTTGATGTATAATAATCGCATATATTTATATTTTGGAGGATTAAATATGAAAAACAAAAAAATAATATATACATCTTTATTATTATGTAGTGCATTTGCACTAGCATCTTGTGGAAGTACAAATCCAAGTGATACTTCAACATCACAAAATTCTACTTCTCATACTACATCTACTCCAACTTCTACTGTAACTTCTACTTCAACTCCAACAACTTCTACATCATATGTAAAAGAGATGAGTGTTGAAATGAAGGTATTATATCCAGAAGGAGACCCAGTACCTAATCTTGAATTACAACTTGTAGATACCGAAGGTAATTCAGTTGGTGAAGTAGTAAACACAAATTCAAAAGGAATTGCTAAGGTTATTGTTCCTAGAGCAGAATATTATGTTAGTATTTTAAATCTATCTAGTGATTGTGCATTTAATCCATATGGGGTACAAATTAATGAGGACAATAAAAATGTTACCTTAAATTTAGTATACCTAAATTCATTTAATGCAGTTGAAGCAACTAAAGATGCTCCATTTGATATCACTGAAGGCTTCTATTTATCAAAAAATAGCCAAGAAGTATTTTTCAAATCAACATTTACTGAATCAGGTACACATATTTTAGGTTCTTATGATGATTCTGGAAAATCAACTCTTAAATTTTATGGCACAAGCTTATCTAATACACCAGAAGAAGTTACATTCGGTGGTGAAATGGCTACATCTAAATATGAATTCCAAGTAGCACCAAGCGATGTTGCTGCAGGAAATGCCTACTATTTTTCAATCGATAGCAAAACATCAAGCGATTTATTATTCTCTTTAAGTAGTCTTCATGATGGTAAAAAAATAGGAAAAAACATTGGTGATATTTGTCCAACAAGAACCTTCACTACTTTTAAAAAGAGTGGAACAAAAGGTAAATTTAATGTAAGTGATAATGCTGGTAAGAAAATTACTATCGTAAATTTCTGGGCTACATGGTGTACATATTGTATTCAAGAAATGCCAGATTTTGCTGATATTCAAGATGAATATTCAGATGATTTAGATGTTTTGGCAATTCACTTAAAATCTTCTTATAAGGAAGCTGAGGCATTATCATTCATTAGTGAAAGTTCAAGAGCAAACTATAACTTTATTTGGGCTATTGGAGATAATGACGATCAATATTATAAGGACTTAGGTGGTGGAGATGGTATTCCATATTCTGTTGTAGTTGATAAGGATGGAACTATTTTAGCTATATTCGCTGGGGCAACTAAATATGATGCATTAAAGACAGTTATTGATAATGCATTGACTAAATAATAATTTTAATAATTAATAAATTTTTAAGCATTTATACTAATTTAATTGTGTAAATGCTTTTTTTTGTGAATTTTATTCAAAAACTAGCATAAAATAAAACATAAATATTTTAATATAAATGTGCTTTATAGAATTAAATTTTGATATAAGCGTTTTACATGAAAAATATATCGAATAAAAACAAAAAAGTCTTTACATTATTAGGAAAAAGTGATATTATATACGTATTAAAAACAAATATAAGGGTATTTAGATGAATTTTGTTCGAAAATCTTCATCAAAATTTAATTTATAATTCACGTTATTTGTTTTGAAATATTTTAGGGAGGATATACATATGGGTAAAAAGTTGTTTAGAAGATATTATATCAGATTAGCTTTTCATGGTTTACTTAATGCATTATTCTTAGGATTAGTTACTGGCTTTTCAGGATTAATGATTTCCTCAATTGTATGTTGGATTTGTAGCTATAAAGCTTTATGGTTATGCTTTACAATTTTTGGTGCATTAATTTTAGTTTCCACTCCAATTTATTATTTTGTATTTTATAGACCAAATACAAAAGAAATTGCAAAGAGAATTGATGAAACTGGTTTAGAAGAACGTATGATTACAATGAATGAATTACAAAATGATGATTCATTTATTGCTAGAAAACAAAGAGAAGATGCATTAAAATGTTTAAGTACAGTTGATGCTAAGCTTTTAAAGTTCGTATTTTCTGTTCCTGTGCTGATTGCATTAGGATGTACATGTGTATTAGGTTCTGCTGCAGCAGTAACTGAAGGATTATATCAAGCAGATGTAATTAAATCTGGTAAGGATTTTTTTGATGATGCTACTGGAGAAAATAAAGTAGTATTCTATACTATTGAATATGATGTAAATGGCGATGGCATGATTGATGGTGAAGTCGTTCAAATAGTTGAAGAAGGTAAGAGCACTACTTTAGTAGAAGCTGTTGCTGATGACGGTTTTGTATTTGTTAATTGGGTTGATAAGGATGGAACAGTTTATGGTGAAGAGCCTGCTAGACTTGAAACTCAAGTTAAAGATGATTTAAAGCTTTACGCTCAATTCCAAGAAGCTCAATCACAAGATGGTGATGGTGAAGGCGAAGGTGAAGGAGAAGGCGAAGGCGAAGGTGAAGGTGAAGGTGAAGGCGAAGGCCAACCAAATGATGGTGAAGATGATGGAAAAGGTCAAGGAAAACCAAATCCTAATCCAAAACCAGGAGGAGGAGCTGGATCTTCATATGAATCAAATAGCCAAGTTATAGATGGTAAGACTGATTATAGTGATATTTATGGTGATTCTCGTAATGATGCTATGACTGATATGAGTACTAATGGTGATAATTACTCAGGTGATAATAAAGATATCGCATCAGATTATTTTGATACTATAAAGAATTAATTTTTTACAATATATAGAATTAAACAATTGGGAAAGAGGTTATTTAAAAATGTTAGAAGAAAAGATTGTAGAAAAAGATGTTGAACAATTCAGTACACAATGTGAGAATATTTTCAAGCAAATCTCACGTGACGTTATCGGACAAAAGGAAGTTGTAGAGCATACAATTATTGCTATGATTTCTGGTGGTAACGTATTACTAGAAGGTGTTCCAGGAGTTGGTAAAACTCGTTTAGTACGTACTTTAGGTAGAGTATTTGATCTACCATTCTCTCGTATTCAGTTTACACCAGACTTAATGCCTGCCGATGTTACTGGTACAAACATTATTGTTAAAGATGAAAATGGAAATTCAACTTTCCAATTCCAACCAGGTCCAGTATTTAGTAATATCATCCTTGCCGATGAAATTAACCGTGCTACTCCAAAGACACAATCAGCATTACTTGAGGCCATGCAAGAGCATACAGTTACTGTAATGGGTGTTTCTAGAAAGTTAAGCGAGCCATTCTTCGTATTAGCTACTCAAAACCCAATTGAACAAGATGGTACTTATCCATTACCAGAAGCTCAAATGGACCGTTTCATGTTTAAGCTTTTAGTACCAGATCCAAGTCTTGATGAATTAATGCAAATTGTTGATATGACTCAAAAAACAATGGCTGAAGTATCAGAAGCAGCATGTACAGGTGAACAATTACTTCAAATGAGAAAAACTGCTAATGCAATTCCATGTGCACAAGATGTATTAAAGTATGCAATGGTTCTTACTGCAGCAACAAGACCTACTGGTGAATATGCTAGTGAGGCTGCAAAGAAGTATGTACGTGTAGGTGCTTCTCCACGTGCTGGTCAAGCAATGATTTCAGCTGCAAAGGTTAAAGCTTTAATTTATGGTAGATACAATGTTGCTTATTCTGATGTAGAAGAATTAGCATGTCCAGTATTAAGACATCGTTTAAAACTTAACTTCGAAGCAGTTGCTGAAGGTGTTTCAGCAGATGAAGTTATTAAAATGATTGTTGATGAGGTTAGTAAGAAATATAAAGGAAAATAGTCTTATAGATGCCCATTAAATGTGGGCATTTATAATTAAAAAAATATTTAGTATTGGAGAGAGCTTATGAAAAGTACATATTTAAATGATCGATTCTTTAGTCGACTTGAGACTTTATCTCTTAATTTAAAGTCTAATCTAACTGGATATTTTGGTGGAAAGCATCTCGTAAATACATATGGTCAAACAGTTGAATTTGCGGACTTTAGAGAATATCAACTTGGTGATGATATTCGTCGTATTGACTGGAACCTATATAGCCGTTTTGAAAAGTATTTCTTAAAATTATTTACTGATGAAAGACAAATGCAAGTTCAAATTTTTATTGACGTATCTGCTTCAATGGGAAAAGATAATCCGGAAAAAGCAGCATATACAATTGGTACTGCAGCTGCTTTAGGATTTTTAGCTGTACAAAATATGGATAGACTATCTATTCATATTTGCGGTGGAAATAAGGCTGAAAATCCTTTTGGTGTAATTGTAGGAAAAAATGCATTTTTCAGAGCTATGGGTCAATTTGACAATATTGAATTTACTGAAGAAACCGATTTAGAAGCATGTATTACTACTTGTCCTAATACAGGAACAAAGAATGGTATAACAATAATCATTTCAGATTTCTTAACTGATTCTAACTGGAAAAAAGCAGTTGATTATTTATGCTATAAGAAAAGACAAGTATTATTAATTCAAGTTTTATCACCTGATGAGGTAGACCCTTCATTTGAAGGACGTATTCATTTAATTGACTCTGAAGCAGGAGATCTTGAAGATTCAAAGAATATGAAATTAAAGGTCACAAGAGGAATGATTAAAGCATATTTAGATGCCTTAGCAGATTTCCAAAATGATATCAAGACATTCTGTAGAAAAAGGGATGTTGGATTCTTTACTGTTAGAACTGACATTCCTATTGAAAAAGAATTATTTGGTGATCTATTGAAAGAAGGTATAATGGTATGAGTTTATTATATCCTTTAGGCTTAATTGCATTAATTGGTATTATTGTTTTAATTATTATTTATATAATTAAACCAAATTATCAAACAAAGTTTGTCTCATCTACTTTTGTATGGAAGCTAAGTCTTAAATATAGAAAGAAAAAGCTACCAACAAGTAGATTAAGAAATATATTATTAATAATTTGCCAAGTTTTAATTTTAGCATTATTATCTTTAATTATTGCATATCCTATTTATAGATATCAACAAGAGAAGCAACAAGATGAGACTATTCTTGTTATTGATTCTTCATCTAGTATGAGAACAGAATATGATAATGTTACAAGATTTGAAAGAGCTATTGAAAAGGCAAAGCAACTTTCTGATCAAACTATTGCTGAGGGTGGAGTTATGACTATATTAATAGCATCAGAAAATCCATCTACTTTAGTTGAAAAATATGGCGAAGAAAGAAAAAATGAAATTATTGAGGAACTAGATTTATTAGTTGAAAGTGCAGAAACAGATTGTTCTTATGCAAAAGCAGATGTTGATAAGGCATTTGATATGTGTGATGATTTATTGACAAAAAATCCTACTGCTAAGGTTATTTTCTATACTGATACAAAATATAGTTATGTTCCTAAAAATGTTACAGTTGAAAGAATTTTTGATGAAACTGAAAAGAATTTTGCAATTTTAGATGCATATGTTACTTTTACTGAAAACTATTATGATATCAGTGTTGAATTACAGGCTTATGGATATGAAGCAAATGCAGTTGCTAAAGAAGTTGAAGTAAGCATTGTTGTTGATGGTGCTAATGCTAAGGATAAGAATGATAATGGTCAAATTTTAAGATTCAGTAAAGCTATTCAAGTTGAACCTGGATACAAATCTAAATTAATTTTTAAAGGATCAGAATCTGGTTTAACTGTAAGTTCTAATACTGAAATTAAAGACTTATCAGATGCAGAAAGATTTAGTTCTTTTAGCTCTATTACTGTAACAATTGATGAAGAAGATTCATATTCTTTAGATGATCATTTCTATATTTATGGTGGTCAAAAGGAAGTAATAAAGATTCAATATTCATCAGATAATCCAAATATTTTCGTAAATGGTGTTTTATATACAATTCAAAATTACTATGCTGATACATATGATATTCAAATAACTGAAGAAAAACACGGAAAACCAGAATTAAAAGGTTTTGATTATTATATTTTTGAACATAAAATTCCTGATAAACTACCAACAGATGGTGTTTGTTTAATTTTTGATCCATTATCATCACCTACAAATGGTGGTTATAATGCTGAAGCATTATTAGGTGATAGTTCAACTGAGATTCATATGGAAGTTGATGATGGTGCTGTAGATCATCCTTTAATAAAAGATATTAAAGTAGATAATCTTTTTGTAACAAGATATGTAAAGGTTAGTTATGATGAATCTTATACTCCACTTGTTAATGCTGCTGGTTCAGAAAATCCTTTATTATTATATAAGGATAATGGAAATTCAAAAATATTCTTAATGAATTTTAGTGTTCACTACTCTAATTTAGTTGTTAGTAAAGAATTCCCATTCTTATTAAATAATATTATTAAATATTATACTCCAAGTATAATTGAATCTAATGCATATGAAATTGGTGATACAGTTTCATTTAATACAAGAGGACAAACTCTTGAATTAGTAGAACCAGATGGTACAAAAACATCATTTGAATCTTTCCCAGCTTCAATTGTTGTTAATAAGCCTGAAAGCTATACAATTTCACAAAATACTTATTTTGGTAAGGATATTACTGAAACATTCTATGTTAGAACTCCTAAGAGTGAAAGTGATATTTTTGCAGTTGAAGATGCATTAAAGGATTTATATTATGAAGATACAATTATTGATCTTTATGATGATTTAGTATTGTATTTTGCAGCAGCTTTAGTTGCCCTTGAATTCTTTGAGTGGTGGCTAAAGAATAGAGATCGAGTTTAGTTTGGGGGGATGAGATTATGGGTAATTTTCGTATAAACTTCACTCATCCGTGGTTATTATTGTTGTTAGTAGCAGCAGTGTTACTTACAATGATTCCTCATTTGAGAATAGCAAAGAAATATAGAAGAAATAGAAATAGAATTACTTCTTTAGTATTACATATGATTGTTTTAGTTTTATCAATTCTTGTTTTATCAGGTATTTCATTTGACTATACCCAAAAGAATGATAAAAATGAAATCATTTTACTAGTCGATGTTTCTGACTCAAGTATAAAATATGAGGAAGAAAGAGATGAAGTTGTTGAAACAATTCTTGATTTTGGTAAATATGACGGATATAAAATTGGTATTGTAACTTTTGGTTTTGATCAAGAGTATGCAGTTCCATTTACTAATGATGTTAGTAGTATTTATTCACGTTATAAAGCAGCAGAGCTACCTGATACAACAGCAACAGATATTGCTGCTGCATTAAATTATACAAAGGCATTATTTACAAATCTTGAGACATCAAAGATTGTATTAATTACAGATGCAAAAGAAACTGATGAGAATGCTATGAATGCTATTCGTGCAGTTTCTGCTAATGGTACAAAGGTTGATATTTGTTATGTTACTGAATCTGAGGCTAATGCTGATGTTCAAGTTTATGATATTGTTCAACCTAATACACATATTAGTGTTGAAAATGAAGTTGAATTTACTTTTAAAGCAAAATCAACTGCTGAACAAGAAGTTGATTTTGAAATTTGGGATAATGGTAGTAGAAAAGATCTTGTATCTTTAAAGCTAATTGAAGGAACTGGTACATATTCTTTCAAGCATATCTTTTCTGAAACAGGTATTCATGAACTAAAGGTAGTAGCTGTTGGAATAAATGATACAGTTACAGAAAATGATGCATATCTTACTTATGTTAACATTGAAACATTTAATAAGCTATTGGTAATTGAAGGTTATGATGGTCAAAGTGATGCTCTTGAGTCTTTATTAACAAATAAGGATGAATATGAGGTTACAGTTGTTGGACCAGATGAGTTTGATACTCTTCCAACTACAATTCATGATTTAAGAAAGTATGACCAAGTAATTCTTAATAATATCGCTAATGAAGATTTACCTACAAATATTGTTCCAGGTGCTGAAAAGCAAGTTGATTTTGTAGATGTTTTATATGAATATGTAAATGTTTATGGTGGTGGTCTATTAACAGTAGGTGGATTAGATGAAACTGGTCAAAAAGCACATGCTTATAATAGACAAGATATGGTTGATACTAAACTTCAAGAAATGCTTCCAGTAGAAGCTATTAATTATAAGCCACCAGTAGGTATTATGATAGTAGTTGACGTTTCAGGATCAATGTCAGGTGATGCTGGAAATGGTAAAACCTTCCTAGAAGCTGCTATTATGGGTTGTCAAACACTTCTTGAAGGTCAAATTCTATCTGAAAGAGATATGGTTGGTGTAATGACACTTACTTCTTATGAAGAACAAAGAGTTGTTTTAGGTTTGACACCAAGAACTAAGGAAGCTAAAATTAGAGAAGCAATTGAGTCATTAATTGATGAACCAGGAGGAGGAACAGA
The DNA here is from genome assembly GCA_045124155.1 of Anaeroplasma sp. Classification (GTDB taxonomy): domain Bacteria; phylum Bacillota_I; class Bacilli_A; order Acholeplasmatales; family Anaeroplasmataceae; genus Anaeroplasma. The sequence continues at coordinate 38,127 of JBGVLG010000015.1, read as the reverse complement.
CTTCTATCCTGCAATTGATAAAGCTGCTCAATTATTAAGAGCTCAGACCAATTTAGCGTATAAGCATATTGTTGTTATTTCAGATGGTGGTGCTGGAGATCAAGCTGGAGAAAGTGGTTATCAAGTTTTTGCTGAATTATGCAATAAAATAGCAATTGAAGATAATATTGTAACTGATATATTCACATTAGGTAATACTTATGATGATGGTAATAAAGATTCTTGTATTGCTGCATGTGAGGGATTTGGTGAAAATGCTGGTTTATTAAAAGGAAAGGCAGTTTTCCTTGGAAATAAATCTATAGAAAGTATTGCAAGTGAACTTAAAGAAATCTTTACTTCAAAAGAAGTTACAGAAGTAATGAATGAGGATTTCAAAGCATCTGTAGCAAATGAATTTGATTTTAAAAATATTTTTGCTAATGTTGATCTAGAAGTTTCACCATATGATAATACTACAAAAACTTTGCCATTTAAATTTTCTAAGTTCATTGGTGTAAAGGTAAAAAGTTCTGATTATCTTGTTTTAAAAGGAGAATATAATGTACCTATTTATGCTCAATGGAAATTTGGTGAAGGTACTGTTGGAAGTCTAATGGTTGCATTAGATAATGTTATGGCTCCAGAATTATTAGATCCAAATTCTGAAGGTAGTACATTACTAAAGAATATTATAAATGAGCTAATGCCAATTAGAAATATTCATTCTTCTGAAATAGAAGTTAATTTAAGAGAAGATAATTATATTAATCAAATAAGTGTATATACTACTTTAGAAGAAGGCGAGAGACTAGAAGGTAAGATCACTAATTTATCTGATGACTCAGCTGAAGTAGTATCATTAAATAATCTTCCTGAGGAAGGAACAAGTTTAAGAAATCTTTCAACTTATGTTACTTTAGCAATGACTGAAAATAATGATTATAGTAGAGCTAACTTTATTATAAAAGAACCTGGTATTTATTCTATTGAAATTACTAAATATAATAGTGCTGGTGAAAAGGTTGGAGATTCTACAACAGTTTATAAAGATTTAGCTTACTCAAAAGAATATGATACAAATCTATTAGCTAATGATTTCAATATTGAAGAATATCTTGAAAAATTAGCTGAAAGAGGTAAAGGTGCTGTTATTGAAGATAATGAAGATCCACATGAGATTTTCGATACATTCGTACCTATAATAAATAAGTCTTTTGATCCTAGAATTCTATTCATGATTATAGCTATCGTATTATTCTTAACTGATATCGCTGTAAGAAAGTTCAAGTTCAAATGGCCTCATGAATTAATTAGAGAATATAAAAAGAAAAAAGAAGAAAGTAAAAAATAATATAGATTTATAAAATAAATTCTATAGGGGAGGGCGTATGAAAAAGTTAAAATATTTTTCTTTGATGTGCTTATTGCTATTCGTAGGTATGTTTTTAGCATCATGCAATAACAATTCACTAATTAGCCCATCTAATTTACAGGTGGATGTTGAAAATAGATTAACTTGGGATAAAGTTAAAGAAGCTAGAAGCTATGTTATCGAAGTGTCTGCTGTTGGTAGTACTGCAGAAGATGCTGTAAAAGAATTCACAACTAGAAAAACATATTATTCTTTATCAAAGCTTGATGAGGGTGATTATGTAATTAGAATGAAATCTGTTGGAGATATTGAAGGTAATGTTGTTTCTAATTGGTCTGATACAATAGATTTTCATAGAGATTATGAATCAGGCTGTACTTATAAATTAATTAATAATAATACTGCTTATCAAATTACAAATGGTAGAGCTACAGTTGGTGATATTCATATTGATGCAATATATCGTGGAAAACCAGTAATTAGTATTGCTGATGGTGCTTTTAAAGGTAATACAAGTTTAACTAGTATTACTCTAGCAGACAGCATCGTTTCAATTGGTAGTAATGCATTCTACAATTGTACTGCATTAACTTCTATAAAGCTTCCTTCTAAGCTTCAAAGCTTAGGGGAAGCAGCTTTCCAAAGATGTAAATTATTAACTTCAATTACAATTCCTGATACATTAAAAACTATTGAAGCTAATACATTTGCATATTGTTATGGATTAACTTCAATTACAATTCCTAATTCTATTTCAAGTATTGGTGAAAAGGCATTTTATAATTGTACTAGTATTACAAGTTTTACATTGCCTACTGAGCTTACAACATTAGGCGCTTCTGCATTTGCTGGAAATGAGGCACTTAAGACAGTTAAGATCAATAGTAAATTGACTGCTATTCCTGATTATTCTTTCTATCAGAATAAAGCATTAACTACTGTTGAATTTGCTGAGGAAAATAATGTTTCATCTATTGGTACTTTTGCATTTAGTGAATGTTTATCATTAAAAGAGATAAATGTTCCTGAGGGAGTATTAAAAATTGATGCTGCTGCATTTGCTTCATCTGATGATTTAGAGAAAGTTTCTTTACCTAATACTTTAGTAAAATTAGGTCAAAGATGTTTTGATGGAACTGCCATTTATAATATTCAAGAAAAAGAAGGATATCAATTAATTTATGTTGATAATTGGATTGTAGGATATATTCCTGGTGAAAATCCAATTGTAAAATTAAATAAAGATGTTGTTGTTTCAACAACAGAGGGTCTATGTGATTATTTATTCTTTGATCAACCAAACTTAGCAGTTGTTAATTTGCCAAATTCTGTAAGAACAATTGGTGAATATTGTTTTTATGCTTGTCAAGCAGCATTATATTCAGTAACTTGTAATCCTGAATATGTTTGGAATAATGCTTTTGGTGAGTGCTCAGTATTAAGTTCTGTTTCTATCGGAGAAAGATTATTATATATTGGAAATTATGCATTCTATAACTGCAAAGCATTAGGTAAAACTACAGATATTACATTGCCTGATACTGTACAAAAGATTGGTACACGTGCATATCAAGGTAGTGGATTATGGGAAAGAGAAGAAACAAAAGATGAAAATGGTGGTTTAATTTATGCTGGAAATTGGTTAGTAGGTGTTGTAAAAGACAATGTTTCTTATGAATTAAGATCAGGTACTATTGGTGTATGTGATTATTGCTTCTATAAAAATGCTGCTGTATCTACTATCAGTGGATTTAGCAGTGTTAGATACATTGGATATGGTGCATTCTACAGCTGCTCAGCATTAACTTCTATTGCTTTAGGAAGATATATTAAGAGCCTAGATGATTTTGCATTCTATAAATGTGTTGCATTAAACTCTGTTGAATTACCATATAATTTTACTGAAATTGGATATAAATCTTTCTATAAGTGTACTTCTCTTATTGAAATGGATTTTTCTGAAACTAAACTAAGTTATATTGATGATTATGCATTCTATGGATGTAGTGCATTACAAACTATTGTTTTCCCAGAAGAAACATTAGAGTATATTGGTGAGGCTGCATTCTATAAGAATGAGAATCTTTTAAGCTTAGATTTACCTAATAGCCTAACAACATTAGGTAATAAAGCATTCTCTAAATGTACTAGATTAGAATCATTAACAATTGGTTCTGGTTTAACATACATTCCAGAGCATGCATTTAATGCTACTGGATTAACTGAAGTGGTTATTCCAGAAAATATTAAAACAATTGGAAAGTATGCTTTCTATAAAGCTACAGGTATAACAAATGTAGTATTTTCTGAAGGACTTGAAAATATTAGTGCTTATGCATTCTTAGGTCTAGAAAATATTACTGAGTTAAATCTTCCAAGCTCAATTGAGTATGTTGCTAGCTTTGCATTTAAGGGCTGTACAGGATTGACATCAATTTTCTTAAGTAAAGAAATTGATGAGGTTGCTCAGCATGCATTCTATGGATGTTTAAATTTAACTATTTATACAGATGCAGAAAGTTTACCTGAAAATTGGCATAAGATGTATAATTCTTCATATCGTCCAGAAGTATTTGGATGTGTTATGGAGGATGGTTATGTAAAGGAATTAACAATTGTTGAAGGAACCTTCGGCCATGTTAGTTCAAATTCAATATTAGCTGATCCATTAAGAGATGGTTATACTTTTGGTGGATGGCAAATGACTGTAGTGGATGAAAATGGGGTTGAATCTACTATAGTAATAAAGACTGCTGATATTCCAGCATTAATAGTTGGAAATAAGCTTGTCGCAATTTGGAATGCTTTAAGTTAAAAAAATCGATATAGATTTTTGTAATAAAAAGGAAGGTATTTTTATGAAAAAATTAAAAAAAGGTTTATTTACATTTTTTGCTAGTACTTCCCTTGCTACAAGCTTGATGCTTGTTTCATGTGGAACACCTAAATATACTTATGCATTTGATGTAAATGGCGGTGAATCACAAGAAAATGTTGAGTTGGAGGAGGGTCAATCTTATAATTTACCTAATCCAACAAAAGAAGGATATTTATTCTTAGGATGGTATGATAATGCATCATTCTCTGGAGATCCTATTACAAGTATTACAGCTTCAAAGGATATGACATTCTACGCTAAATGGGTAAAATGTGCTACTTTAAAGCTTGATTTAAATGGAGCAACTTTATCATCAGGAGAGACTTCACTAACTGTTGCTGTAGGTGAAAAGCTATCTGATGCTTTAGCTTCATATACTCCAAAATTAGGAGAATTAGGTTTTGCTGGTTGGTATTTAAATGGTAAGCCACTAGCTGATAGCGACGTAATGCCTGAAGGTGAAGTTACTGTTAAGGCTATGTTTGGTCAAAAGTATTTTATTGAATATTATATTAATAAGGTTGGTTCTACAACTGAATTTGAACTATATGATACTGTTGAAGAAGCAGCTATGATTGGAGATACTGTTACACCTGAACCAGATTTAGTTGGATGTACTTTTGATAGTAAGAATACAGGAAATGTCACTTCAATTGTAGTTAGCAGCAATACAGATTCAAATGTAATAAAATTCTATTATTTAAGAAATGAAGTTAAATATACATTTAATGCTAATTATCCAGTTACACCTGAAGATGAAGAAATAGCAACTAAAGAAGAATCAACTCTTCAATTTGGTCAAAAAATTAAATTCCCTAGCTTTGCTTGTAAGGGATATGAAATTGTTGGTTGGTCTAGAACCTTAAATGGTGGTATTGTTTATGAAAATAATACATTATTAGAGTCTGCATATAATGGTGAAACTAAAGTTGAACCATATACAGCTGAAAGAAACAGTGAATTATATGCTGTATGGAAAAAATGCCATACTGATATGCGTGGCGGTAGTGATGAAATTTATTTATTTAATAGTTCATCAGATACCATTTATATGAAGCGTGATGGTGTATATTTTGTTGGTAAATATGATGCATTAAAGGGTACATTTAGATTTACTGACCCAGATAATGAAGATCATTATTTATATGGTAAGATTATTGATGATTCCACATTTGCCTATGAGGATGAGAATAATATTGCAACATATAGTTATTATGATATGGCTCAAGGTGGTGTAAATACTAATATCACAATTAGCTTCGATAAATTTGATGGTATTAAATATATCGATAAAACAGATCAAGTTCAAATTTCAAACGGTACATATACTGTTGATGCTGATGGATATTATACAGCTACATTTACTGATGGACCTTTAGCAGGAAAAACTATCGAATTTATGGTTGCAACCCTTGGTACTACAAATGCATTCCTTCAAAAGAATGAAGAAGATGTAGCATTAGGATCAATTCCTATCTATAGTGTTAATGAAAAATTTGAATTAGCTGATTCTAAATTAGCAATTGCATTAGATGGTTATGGAACAACAACCTTCGGTGGAAATACTTATTTTTATTCATTCTTTACAGAAGATAATACAAAATATTTATCTTTAGAGGATGAATATGGTAATCGTGCATACTTATTTAAGTTAACTACAAATTCTAATAATGAACCAATTTATATTTTATTTAATTCTTCATTATCATTTGAAGCAACTTTAGAAGGTGGTACTGATACTTTAACACTTGATGGTTCTTATACTGCAACATTAACTAAGGGAACTACTGAAACTACAGGTAATTTCTATTATGAAACAACAGCTTTAGGATATGTTGTAATTACAGCTAAATTTGGTGATACAACTCATAAATATTTTGTAAATTATTATCAAAATGAAGAAACTTTTGAAGAAACATTTACATACAAAGAAATAGATATCAATTACCATGAATATTATTATTATGGAGCTGATGGACAAATGTATCAAGCACCATTAATCGTTATTGAGGATGCAACTAATGCTACATTATATGGTATGACATCTGATAATGAATTTGTTGTTGTATCAAAGGGTGCATATACTGTTACTGATGGAGTATATACATATACAGCAGTTACCTTTGATGATGCTGGTATGAATGCAATTTCAGATTTAATTAATCTTAAAGATGTTAAGTCTGTGACTTTCACTACTTTAACAAAAAATAATCATGATTTCACATTCTGGTCAACATATACTACAAAGAGTGGTAAGGTTGTTGAAGTAGGTAGAAAGTATTCAATTCTTGATGAAGAAGGAAATGCTACTGGTAAATATGTCCAAATAATTGGTGATTCAGCAGTTTATTTTGATGGAACTAATAAGTATGATTGTGAATATATGGAACAAGATGATATCTTAGGATTCGCTTATTCAACAGATGAAACAAGCGAAGAATATGAAGTCTTCTATGTTTCATTTGATGATAAAACATCAACATGTGTATTCTGTGAATATCCATATGTAGTATATGCATATACTGATGGTACTGCAGATAAAAATACTTATTTATCATTTGATAAATATGGTAATGTAACTTATAATGTCGTTACAACTGATGAGAATAATAAACAAGTTAAAACAACATTAAATGGTACTGTTGAGAAGGTTTTTGAGGCTGATGGATATACTCAGGCTACATCACCTACTGGAAATTATATTTTCCAATTTACATTCACAGATTCAACAGAATTAAAGAACTTCAAATATATTCAAGCTTCAGATTCAAGTAATTATTATTTCTTTAAAGAAAATAATGATTATGTTGGAACATATTCAACTGGAAATATAAATATTACATTAGATGGTTATGAGTATTACGCTGATGTATATGTTCAATCAAGTGGATATGAAGAAGGATTTATGTATTATATTGATGAAGAAAATGAAGCTATCATTCTATATAATTCAAGCTATTCAATGACATTTAATATTACTGATAAGGCTGAGAAGAGAGTTGAAATGCTTGGTGTTGAAAAGGGCGAATATTTAGTATTAGATAATCAACAGGTTAAATATGCGGTTGAACTTGATGGAAAATATAATGCCAAGGTTTATAGCTATGATCCAGAAACTGATACTAAGACTTTAATTGATGGTAACGCAACATATGACGTAACTCCTACAAACGATTACATTATTACATATAAGAATGGTAATGTCACAAATTATATGACTGGAAATATCTTTACATATAATACTGGTTCAAATTCAACAACTACTGTATTTGTAGTTTCACATGAAGATGTTTCTAACAAATATATTGATGCAACAGACTGGTCAATTCTTGATCTTGATGCTTATGGTAATGCTTCATTCTATCAAGCAGATGGTAAGGTTGTAACTGGTACTTATGTAATTATTAATGATTCATTATTATATTTTAGAGATTATGATCAAACTATAGAAGTGCTTTATGAATACGATATTGAAGGATTAATGACAAAGGTTTCATATAAAGAGAAGAGTTATTTCAGTGAAAATCTAGATTCAATTATTTTCTATGGTACTGGTACTGTTAGTATCAATGGAGAGGAAGGATTCTATTTTGTTGATTCAAATGGTGTTGTAACATTATATTTAATTTCTGAAAATGGAAATAAGTATGGATTTGAAGAAGTTGAATTTGGTGAATTAACACCTAATCTAGAATATAAGGGTATTACATATAATTATTATGCTGGTGTTGCTGTTCCATTTGAAAGAAATGAAACAAATACTGAAATTTATCCAGTATTATCAGAAGATGGATATTCAACATTTGGTACAGTTAACTTTACTCCATCAGGAGAAGAATTTGAAGTTGATGGTCAAATTATTGTTAATACTTATACACAAAAATTAGATGCTGATAAGAATCCTGTTCTTGATGAAAATGGAAAGCCTGTTTATGAAGAAACATCTAAGCCATATTCTTGTACAGTTGTAAGAGAAAAGGATGAAGATGAATATGTTGAATATATTTTAGTTAATAACTTTAAGGTATTTATTGATTCTTCATTCTCATTAAATTCTGATGGTGAAAGTACATCTACTTATAATGTAGTAGGCTTAAGCTATATTGAGGCATGCTATGAAAGTGATATTCTTAACCAAATTCAAATGATCTATGAATATAATGGAATGGATTTATCTGATTTAGCTCCTGAATATGGTGGAATAATCTTCTATCGTGATTTTGATGAAGAGGGTAATAAACTAACTGATTACATTACTAATACAATTAATTCTGAAGTTTTCAATGTTTATACTGACTCTTTAGGTGCTCATTTAACTTTCGATAAAGCTTCTTATACTGAAGATGAAAGTGGATATATCATTACTGAAACTAAGGGTTCAGATGGATATACTTATAAATTCTATCTACAATCCTCTTATATTACAAAACCTAAGTACATGGTAGGTATGAATATTGCATATCTAACAAGAGTAAATGAATTTACATTTGGTGAATATACAGTTGTTACTGAACAAGTTATATCAAATAACTATTCAAATGAAGTAGCTGAGGGTACATTAATTGGTGAACTATTCAGCGCTGGCATTAAGCATAATGGTGAATTTGTAGAAATTAATGATTTAATCGTTGATGAAAATGGTGTTTATTATGCTATTACAAGAGGAGATACAGAAACAACTTATTACAAGATTGATATTACTGGAATTCAAGATGTTACATTTGATAATGGTGAGAAAGTAGTTAATTTAGCTCCAATCTATACTAATGTTGAATTTGCTGTATCAACAGCTGTTACATATAAAAACACTGATGGCGATTATATTGAAGTTTTAGCTGATAATAACGCTAAATACTTATATTATAATGGTAAAACAGTATATTATGATTCAGTATCATATAACTCTGAAACAAATACATATACATTTACTGAAGAATTAACAAATGAAGTTAAAACTTATACAGTTGTTGTTGCTGAAGATAACACAATTACAGTTACTGCAGTTTCAACTCCAAAAGAAAGTAAATAATTTTTAATTTTTCATAATATACCCCAAATTAAAAAGCACACGGTAGATAGTTTACTGTGTGCTTTTCTAATGTCAAAAAAAATAATTGCAAATAACTTATTTATTATATTTCGATTAACCAGTTATAGATAATTAGTATTAGATTATTATCATTATATGAAATAGGCTCATTAGGAAAAATAAATATCATTCTAATAATATAAATAGAAATTACAATGATAATAAGTATTATCCATAATATTTTTGAATTATATAATGACCTAAAAAATGGCTTATTTTTAAATAAAATAATAACTAGAAAATATACAAGGTTGGTAATAAAAAGCTTCATAAAAGCGAAATTTAAATAATGAGATTGTGGCTCTTGTTATTCCGCAACCAGGACAAGGAAAACCAGTAATAAGCTTTATAGGACAACTTACAAAATCAAATATATAAGCCAATATTATATATATTAGCAACAAGAATACTATAAGATATTTTTTTAGAAATAATAAGAATTTTTTCATAGTAATATAATATATAGATAAGAATAAGGAATTCAATTGAATTCCTTATTCTGCGTTATTAATATTATCTTGTGCTAATGCCATACCTACAAGTGGTGTTAAGAATATTGATAATAAGAAATTGACTAACCAATTATCTCTACCAGTATAGGCATCTACTTTCTTAAAGAATTTATATTCCCAATAGATTGTATAGATGCCACATGTTAACATTCCTAGAAGTATTGCAACAATATAGTTCATTAATGGCTCCTGAGTTCTTTCTTCCCCATTTAATTCCTCAGCAGTAACATAGAACCAATAAATTGAATAGATACCACATGATAAAATAGAAAATAAAATTACATTAATTACTGATCTTTTTATCATAACTATATACCTCCCTATAAAAATTACACTATAAAAAAATATAAATACAATAATTAATAAATATAATAATAGATATTAGTATTTTAATATTTAATTGAAATGAAATGTATAAATTGTTATAATTAATGTATAAAATATAGAAATGAAGGTTATTATATGGCACAAGAAATAACAATAAGAGCATTTGAAAAAAATGCTAAAATATATAATAAAAAAGGATTAATAAGACAATATTGTTCTATACCAGAAAAATATAAAGAATATATCAAAACATTACCATTAGGAATATCAAATAAGATTGTTTTTGAATGTACAATTGATAAAGAATATTATGAAGGATTGAAAAAGATATTAATTGAAAATAATTATAATTTATTAGGAAATCAAAATATAATTGGATTAAAAAAAATTTGTGAAGATTATGATGCTAACCAAATAATTTATTCTAATTATAAGTCTCCTGTAGAAGCTATAAAAAAGGATTTAATTAATTTAGAAGCAAATATTAAAGAATATGAAGAATTAGAAAATAATGATATTTTATTCTATTTTGAAGCATTTAACAATGAAGTGAATGATTTAGAAACCTTTATTTTAGAAATGAAAGATAAAATATTAAATTTTTCAAAAGAAAATGATATTACGATTATGCTTAAAATAAAAGGATTTGGATCACAACTTGAAGGCTTCCTAGGGTTTAATTTTTTTGATGCCGACGAAAAAGAAAATGAAGTAGTAGTTGATTTTGCATGCAATGCTACTGTTGTGGTAGATTTTAAAAATAGGATAAATGTAATAGCTGCTGCTTACTTACTAAATTCAATAGCTAAAACAGAGGAAGGTTTAGCGTATTGTAATACACATATAATTGCTGAAAATGTTAAATATTTGGTATAATAAAAAAAACTGAAGTAAATTCAGTTTTTTTAATTTTGAAATCTTAAAATTATAAATTTTCTCAATTATACAGTTATCCAACTAAAATCAGTATTATTAGTTTTTGAATTAAAATAATAATCAAAAGGAGTACATTCAATTGAATATTTTTTTGTTACTATTGAACCACCCTCAGTTTGATATTGATATTTAACATAAACATAAAGATTAGGCATATCAATAGTTTTGAATATAGGAAAATTATTGATTGATATTGGATATTTCATACTTGAAAATGTAAAAGAATAATCATTTGAAGTATATGCTCCACTACCATTTTTTTGATAAAATTTAAATCCTGTATTTAAAGCATTATTTGAATTTGCATAGGCTAAATTATTAGCATAATCAGCAGTAGCACATATGGTGGATTTTCTTGTAGTATAGCTTAGCTTATTGATATTTAATTCTTTAGTTTTCTCATTTTCTTCAAATCTTAATTTTACTGTTAATGTTTTTGCTAAATACTTAACTGCGGTAAACTTAATTGAAAAATCTTCAAATTGATCATATGAAATATATTCAATGCCTTCTGAATCAATTGATGATGGGGTTTTAACCGTTCTTGTTGTATCCTCTTCTCCATCTTCTTTATATCTTATATTGTCTTTATATGGAGTATACTTTGTATCATTATATATATTAACGGCTGTAACAGGCATATATATAAAGAATGCAATTAAACAGATACCTATTATTCCACCAAATACAATTAATAATGAAAGTAGGTTTCTACCAAATTTAAATTTCATAAATAACACCTCGAAATGATTATATCAAAAATAAAAAAAAATGGAATAGAAAATATAAAAAACATTAATAAATATGACAACAATAGACATATTTTTTTCAACTATTTGATTGACTATAGTCGTTAAAATAGATATAATAATAAATGAAGTTTAAAAACTTTAAAACAAAAAAACAGGGAGGTAAATATGACTGCATTAGAAATCATATTGCTTTGTCTTGTTATTTTGGGTATAATTGGTGGAATTTTTATTGGATACTTTTATAGAGTTAAAACTCATGATAAGAGTGTTAGTGCTGCAAGACAAGAAGTTGAAAAAATTTTGTCTGATGCAGAACAAGAGGCTGAAAATAAGAAAAAAGAAGCAATTGCCGAGGCAAAGACTGAAATTATTGGTCTAAAACAAGAGGCTGAACAAGATATTAAGGAAAGAAAGAGCGTAGTAGTTGAATTAGAAAATAAACTTAATCAACGTGAAGATACTTTAGATCGACGTTCTTCTAATCTTGATAGACGTGAAGAAATGCTTAATGCTAAAGAAAACAAAATTGATGAAAAGAAAGCTGAATTAGAACAACAAAATAATAAGGTTGAGGCGATTCTTAAGCAACAGGAACAAAAATTAATTGAAATTGCAGGCTTAGATAGAGAAGAAGCAAAGCAAATTATTATGGATTCTGTTAGAGAAAAGATGAAAACTGAAATTGCAATTTACATTAAGGATGAGGAAGAAAAAGCTAGACTTGAGGTTAAGTCAAAAGCAAAAAATGTTTTAGCTTTAGCTATACAAAAATATGCTGGCGAAACATCAGGTGAAACAACAGTTTCTACAGTATCATTACCAGTAGAAGAAATGAAAGGAAGAATTATTGGTAGAGAAGGTAGAAATATTAGAACTATCGAATCTTTAACCGGTGTTGATTTGATTATTGATGATACACCAGAGGCAGTAGTATTATCTGGATTTGATCCTATAAGAAGAGAAATTGCTAAAAAATCTCTTGAAATACTTGTATCAGATGGAAGAATCCATCCAGCACGAATAGAAGAGGTTGTTGAGCGTTGTCGTAGTGAAATTGAGATGTCTATTCGTGAAATGGGAGAAGAAGCTATCTTTAAAACAGGAATTGGAAAGATTCATCCAGATTTAGTTAAACTTTTAGGACGTTTACACTACCGTACAAGTTATGGACAAAATGTTTTAAAACATTCAATTGAAACTGCTATGATTGCTGGAAAACTTGCAGCTGAAATTGGTGAAAATGAAGTATTAGCTAGAAGAGCAGGATTGCTTCATGATATTGGTAAAGCAGTTGACCATGAAATTGAAGGTTCACATGTTGAAATTGGCGTTGAGCTTGCTAATAAATATCATGAACCTAAAGAAGTTATTGATGCAATAGCTTCACATCATGAGGATGTTGCACCAAAAACTATTATTGCAGTATTAGTTGCTGCAGCTGATGCTTTATCAAGTGCTAGACCTGGTGCTAGATCTGATTCTTTAGAAAATTACGTTAAGAGATTGAAGAATCTTGAGGAAATATCTAATAATGTTAGTGGTGTTTCTTCATCTTATGCAATTCAAGCTGGTCGTGAGGTCAGAGTGATTGTTGATCCGGATTCAGTAGATGATTTATCTACAATTTCTATTGCTAGACAAATTAAAGAGGAGATTGAAAATAAATTATCTTATCCTGGAACAATTAAGGTTACTGTAATACGTGAGACCAGAGCTGTTGACGTTGCAAAATAGTAGTTAAAAGAGTGAGTAATCACTCTTTTTCTAATAATGGAGGTATTTATGAAGATATTATATTTAGGAGATATTGTTGGTGAATCATCTTTACGAGCAGTGAGTGAAGCTATTAAACAACTAAAAGCAGAATATGGGATTAATTTAGTATTCGTAAACGCTGAAAATGTTTCTGGTGGTAAGGGATTATATGAACGCCATTACAAGGAATTGAAAAAAATGGGTATTGCAGCAATATCTATGGGAAACCATACCTTCTCTAAATCTGAAATTATTAATTATATGGATGATGCTACAATTGTAAGACCTGCCAATCTAAATACTAATCATGGTAAAGAAGTATTATATATTAATTACAATAACGAAACTATTGCATTAGTAAATTTATTAGGAAGAGTATTTTCTAATACTCCCCTAGATTGTCCTTTTAAGACAATGGATAGATTGCTAGAAGAAATTAATGCTGATTATATTATTGTAGATTTTCATGGTGATGCAACAAGCGAGAAAAAAGCCTTTTTATATGATTTTGCAGGGAAAGTAGATGTGGTAGTTGGAAGTCATACTCATACTCAAACAAGTGATGCTACTGTATATAATAATACTTGCTTTATAACTGATATGGGAATGTGTGGAGGCTATCATAGCGTAATAGGAGATGATCCTGATATGGTTATTGAACGCTTTAGAACAGGTGTATTTACCCCACTTAAAGTGTCAAATGACTCATCTATTTTAATTCAGGGTGTTGTTATTGATTTAGGAGTAAAAAGATGTATTACAAGAATTTCTAAGATTATTTAGTATATTTTTATTATCTTCTCATATATTATTATTGGGAGGACAACATGGAAATTTTAAAAATATCAACAAAATCAAAACCAAGTAGTATAGCTGGAGCATTAGCTAATGCATTTAAAACCAGAAATATTGTAGAGATGCAAGCAGTAGGTGCTGGTGCTATTAATCAGGGAATAAAGGGAATTGCAATTGCTAGAGGATTTGTAGCTCCTACTGGTAAGGATTTAATAGTCGTACCTGCATTTTCAGATATCCTAATTGATGGTAAGGAAAAAACAGCTATAAAGCTTATTGTAAAGGCTGTATAGATAAAATAATGGTTATTTTCATTTTTTGAAACTAACCATTTTCTTTTTCTTTGCAAAATTTATATTATTATAGTATAATGTCTTGGAGTAGGTGATTTAAATGAAAAATATAAAGCTTGCAATGCCATCCTTAAAGGATGCAAAGCTAAGAAGAAAGCTAGATGTAGAAACAATTAGATATAAAGAAAATAATAAATATATAAATCTTGGTAAGGGTAAAACTTACTATATTTTTACCTATGGATGCCAAGGAAATGAAGCTGATAGTGAGGTTATGGCTGGAATCTTAGAGGGAGTAGGATATACTTTATCTCAAGATCCAATGAATTCTGATGTTGTATTACTAAATACTTGTGCAATTAGAGAAAATGCCGAACAAAGAATATGGGGAGTTTTAGGACAATTAAAGGGTCGTAAAAGAGAAAAACCAGATATGATAGTTGGAATATGTGGTTGTATGCCTCAAGAGGAAAATGCTACTAATAAAATATTAGAATCTTATGATTTTATTGATTTAGTATTTGGTACTCATAATAGAGACCATTTACCTGAATTAATATATCAAGCATATTTAACTAAAGCTAAAGTAGTAGAAGTATTATCGAATGAAGGCACAATATTAGAGGATGCCCCAAAGGTAAGACAATCTCATCATAAGGCATGGGTTAATATTATGTATGGCTGTGATGAATTTTGCACTTATTGTATAGTTCCTTATACAAGAGGAAGAGAACGTTCTAGGTCTAAAGAGGATATAATTAATGAAGTTAATGAGCTTGTAAAAGAAGGATATAAAGAAATTACTTTATTAGGTCAAAATGTTAATGCCTATGGTAAGGATTTAGGTACTGATTATACTTTCGGTGATTTACTATATGATTTAGATAAAACAGGTATAGAAAGAATTAGATATACTACCTCACATCCGAGAGATTTAGATGAAAAAACAATGCTTGCGATGAGAGATTGTAAATCTGTAATGCCTCATTTACATTTACCGGTTCAATCTGGAGATAATGATGTTTTAAAGATTATGAATCGTAAATATACTTATGAAGAATATATGTCCAAAATTAATAGATTAAAGGAGCTAGTTCCTGATATTGCTATTACAACTGATATTATTGTTGGATTTCCAAATGAAACAGAAGAACAATTTCAAAATACTATTAAACTAGTTCAAAATGCTAAATTTGAAGGAGCTTATACTTTCATTTATTCTAAAAGAGAAGGAACTCCAGCAGCAAAAATGCCAGATTCAGTTTCAGATAAAGAAAAGCATGAGCGTCTTGAACGCTTAAATGTATATGTAAATGAAGGCTATAAGAAAGGTCATGAGCGTTTCTTAAATC
The DNA here is from genome assembly GCA_045124155.1 of Anaeroplasma sp. Lineage (GTDB taxonomy): Bacteria > Bacillota_I > Bacilli_A > Acholeplasmatales > Anaeroplasmataceae > Anaeroplasma. The sequence goes on along the minus strand of JBGVLG010000015.1, from coordinate 22,084 downwards.
AGGTTGTAGAAGTATTAGTTGATGGTGAGAGTAAGAATGGAGAAGGAATGATGTGTGGTTATTCTAAGCATCTTAAGCTTACTCATTTCAAATCAAATGATTTATCATTAATTGGAAAAACAGTCAAAGTAAAAATAACAGAAGCAAAAACCTGGTTTATGATAGGAGAACTTTGTGAGTAGAACAAAGATAATAATTGATTATTTTAATTCGTTACCTGAGGTAAAAAGAATCCATGAGCTTGAACCATTTATTGATAATAATATTGAAATAAGAAAATTGTTTTCAAATATAAAAAAATTACAAAAACAAATGGTTAATTCTAAAGAATATAATCAAATAAATCAATATGAAATACAGCTTAATGAATATAATAAATTAAAGGAAGATTTAATAAATTATCCTTTTGTTGAGGAATATTTAGATGCACTAGATGTTGCTTATAATGAATTGAGTATGTTTATTAATGGGGTAGAGGATTTATTTGATAAATTATTGAATGGTGATTAGAATGAATATTATAAGAGAAGAATCTAAGGTATCTTTATATATTAATAATAATGAACTTGCATACATGAAATATGATTTAAATGATAATATATTAAAAATAACTCATACTTATGTATCTGATGCTCTAAGAGGTCAAGGAATAGCAGGTAAGCTTATCAATGAAGTAATTAATATCTGTAAGGAAAATAATTATAAAATAGTACCGATATGTAGCTATGCAGTGAAATTTTTTGAGAAAAATACTCAATATAATAATTTGTTAAAAAAATAATAACATAAAAATATACCATATATATTTAGTTATAGGAGGGAAAATAAAATCTCTCCTATTTTTTCGATTTAATTATTTACATTAAAAATTATAATTTTTTTTAAAAAATTAGAAAAAAACCAAAAACTTATGTAAAAACTTACTATTATTCTATGAAGGGTAAAAAAATCCTTCAAGAATACTTTAAGTAAGAGGTGATAAAAATGGATGAAAAAATCCTAAATGACTTTAATTTAAGTCTTTCAAATGATGCAGTATTTAAGCATTATTATAGTGTAGCAAGTAACCTTAGTGTTCTTGTGTCACTAATTCTAGGTGAGGAAGTCCTCCCAGAAGATATTACCTATTTATCTAATGAGGTAATAATAACACCAAAGGTTAAAAAGCCTAGGTTTGATTTAAGGATATTAATTCAAAATGAATTAAATATCGATCTTGAAATGCAAAATAATAAAGAAAAGTATTTCAAAGAAAGAGTAGTATATTATTTTTCATCAATGATTATGAATGATGTACAAGAAGGTGAAAGCTACCATAGTAATAATAATTATTTAGGAATATGGCTATTGAATTCAAATGTGTCAATATTCAATAATAATAGTTATTATGAAGAGTATGTTATCTATGGAACTATTTCTAAAAAAGAAATAATTGAGGGTAAATATAAAATCTTAATTATAGATTTGAAAAAGCTTAATTTGTGTGATAACATAGTATTGAAGGAGTATTTATCAATGATAGAATCAAAGGAAAATATCCAAAAAAACTTAGATTCATCTAATGACTTAATAAAGAAGGAGGCAATTAAAATGGATGATTATTTAAGATCAAAAGAGGCCTTTACTATAGCCTTAAATACTTTAAAAAGTGAATTAGATTATACTACTGCCATTAAAAGTGCTAAGGAAGAAGGACTTGAACAAGGTATTACTCAAAAACAAGAAGAGGTAATTCTTAAACTATTTCAAAAAGGGAAATCTTTTGAAGAAATAGCAGACCTTTTAGATTTATCTGTTGATGAGATAAAGAAAATTATAGAAAAATAAATTTACTATGTTAATTAAATAGTTTGATTATAGCGTTAATGAATTTTAACGCTTATTTTTTTTATTCTAACTATTCACTAAAAGGATTTGCATTATAGATAATAAAAATACTACCTTATTGCAAAAAAAGGTAGTATGTCAATTCAATTATTAAGATAATATTATTTATCTTTTTCTTCCAAGACCTATTTTATTATAGACCTTATTTATCTTTTTATTTGCTAAATAATTTGCGTAATCTCTTCCATCATCTAACACTTTATCAATTAATTTTGAATTAATTAATTCTTTGTATTTTTCTTGGATTGGTTTTATTTCGGATACAACAGCTGAAGCTACATCCTCTTTGAAAGATTGATAATTTGAGTCCTTATATTTTTCTTCTAAATCTTTTATTGATGCTCCTGTAACACATGAAAGGATAGTTAATAAATTAGAAACACCTGGTTTATTTTCTAAATCATATTTTATTTTTCCATCACTATCAGTCACAGCACTTTTTATTTTTTTATTAATTACATTAATATCATCTAATAATGAAATATATGCTTTAGGATTAGCATCGGATTTACTCATTTTCTTTGTTGGGTCTGTCAATGACATGATTTTCGCACCAGCCTCAGGTATAAATGGCTCTGGTATTACGAATGTTTCACCATATTTCTGGTTGAATCTATTAGCTAGATCTCTTGTTAATTCTAAATGCTGCTTTTGATCAATACCTACAGGTACAACATCAGCATCATAAAGTAGAATATCTGCAGCCATTAATGATGGATATGTTAATAATCCAGCTGAAACTCCTTGAACCTGTTTTTCTTTTTTATCCTTATATTGTGTCATTCTTTCAAGCTCACCGATATAACCATTACACATCATTACCCAACCAAGTTCTGCATGTGCAGGGACTTCTGATTGTATGAAAATGTGAGCTTTATTTGGATCAAGACCACAAGCTAAATATAAAGCCACTAAAGATTTAATATTTTTTCTTAATGTTTCTTTTTCTTGAGGTACAGTTATTGCATGTAAATCAGCAATAAATACTAAAAAATCAGTAAAATCCTCTTTGTCTTGTAATTTTACAAAATTTTTTAATGCTCCTAAATAATTTCCTAATGTAATATTGCCACTAGGCTGAATACCAGATATAAATCTCATAATAAATTTCTCCTTTTGAATAAAAAAAAGCCCTTAAGAACATAATATTCTTAAGGACGCATAATTTGCGCGGTGCCACCTTAATTCCAATTACTTGGCTCTTGAATTTAGTTTTAAACCAATTCCCTAATATACCGTTTTGGTTCTTTCACTATCAACCAATCGCTAAAAACTAAAATATATTAAGTACTATATCTAGTCTATTCTTTAGTTAACGAAAAGTCAATATAAAATAATAAAAATTTTAAATTAAAGTTTCATTAAATGTTTTACTGGTTAATTGATTGTTAATGAATATTTAACTCCAAATTAACATATATTTCGAATTAAATTCATAAAAGTAATAAAATTAAAAAATTAAGTTTTATTTAATTTGAAATTAATTGAATTTTATATACTGAATAATTATAATTTGTGCCAAATTAATAAGAAAAGAGGAATTAATCATGAAATTTAAAAAAAGTTTATTAATTGGTTTTACAACCTTATCATTAATTGGACTAGCATCTTGTGGTGGAGGAGGAAGTAGTTCAAGTAGTGTATCTTCAACTACTACAACAACGCCAACTACAGAGCTTACTGATTCTGAAATATATGATAAGGTATTAAAAGAATTCTATACTGCCTATAGTGAAGCTCTTGATACTGACATATTAGATGAAAGATATGCCAAAATGGCAATAGCTGAAGCTAAACTATTAGAATCAGGTGTAATGCTTCCTACAACTACTCAAGGAGGATTATATTCTTTATCTAGAGTAGCACCATATACCTTTGATTATGCAAAAGCAGGAAATGACTCTGATAGATTTCATCAGGCTTTAGTTACAAAGGAAATAATAAAGGTGCAAGATAGAATTACTATGAAAAACAAATGGGAAGAGCTTAAAGGCTCTGGTAATTATATTAGCTGGGCAAAAAATTATTTAGAGACTCATAATTATACATTAGAGGATACTTATAATATTTCATATTCTTCAAATCCTAAAACATGGGATGTATTAGCTACATCATTATCAGCTGATAGTAATGCGATTATTAATACCTATGATGGATTAGTAGAATATGATGTTGAAGGTGTATTAAAGCCAGCATTAGCTGATTCCTGGACTATCTCTGATGATGGTTTGACCTATACATTTAAGATTAGACAAGGAGTAAAATGGGTTGATTCTCAAGGAAGAGAGCTTTCAGAGGTTACTGCTGATGACTTTGTTGCAGGTTTTCAACATATGCTAGATGCGAAAGGTGGACTTGAATATTTAGTTGACGGATTAATTGCTGGTGTTTCTGAATATTTAGAAACTCAAGATAATTTTGAAGCTGTTGGAGTAAAGGCTATTGATAATTACACTTTAGAATATACATTAACTGAAAAGACAAGTTATTTTGTTTCAATGCTAGGGTATGGAGTATTTGCCCCAATGAATAGAGCATTTTATGAATCCTTAGGTGGTAAATTTGGAAGTAGCTATGATTCAGCTAGTAGTGATTATAAATATGGAAAATCAGAAGATGCCATCGCTTATTGTGGTCCATATTTAGTGTCTAATAATACAGCTAATTCAATGATTTCATATACATTAAATCCATTATATTGGAATAAAGATAATATAAATGTAAAAAATATAAACTGGTACTTTAATGATGGTACTGATGTAACTAAGTCATATACAGATTTTAAGGCTGGAACAATTGATGTATGTAGTTTATCTTCATCAACTATTGAAACAGCAAAAGCAGAGGGTTTATTTGATGATTATTCATATATTTCATCAACAACTACAACTACATTTATGACATTCTATAATGTAAATCGTAAAGCTTATTCTAATAGTAATGATAATTCTTTAATATCATCTAAAACAGAAAGTGAAAGAATTGCTACAAACAAAGCATTACAGAATCAAAACTTCCGTTTGGCATTATCATATGCTACTAATAGAATTCTTTATAATGCTCAAAAGGTTGGTGATTCTTTAGCTACTACATCATTAAGAAACACCTATACTCCTGGCGATTTTGTTAGGTTAAGTGAGGATACTCAGGTATTAATTAATGGCGAGGAAGTAGTATTTAAAAAGGGTACTTATTATGGAGAAATCATTCAGGCACAAATAGATAAAGATGGATATCAAATTAAGGTTTGGGATGAAAATATGAATGATGGTTTAGGATCTAGTGATGGTTTTGATGGTTGGTATAATGTTGAAAATGCTAAATCACATTTAGATAAGGCTATAGAGGAATTAAAAGATTTAAATATTTCAAAAGCTAATCCAATTAAAATTGATTATCCATATTTTTCAACCTCAAGTGTTTATACTAATGTAGCTAATGCTTATAAGAAGTCAATTGAAGAGGCTTTAGAAGGAAAAGTAATAATTAATTTAGTTGCTTGTACTAGTCAATCAGAATGGTTAAATGCAGGATATACAACAACATTAGGCTCTGAGGCAAATTATGATATGTATGATTTATCTGGATGGGGACCTGATTATTTAGATCCTTCTACATATTTAGATACATTTCTTCCTGATGGAAATGGATTTATGACTAAATGCATCGGATTATTTTAAAATAATATTAAGGGTGGGGAATTACCACCCTTTTTATGCATAAAGGAGATTATTATGTTAAGGTATTTATTAAAAAGATTATTTTATGGTTTGATATCATTAATAATTATTGTAGCTATTGTAATGGTATTGGTTTATTCATTATTAGATAGAAGCTTAGTCTTTGCTAATGATGGAGTTTATTTAAAAGCTCAAAATAATAGTAAAGAAATATATAAATATTCAAAATGGGAGGAATATGGCTATTTAGACTATGTCACTTATAATGAATATTTAGATGAATGTGTAAAAAATAATTCATTAGATTCTAGTTTAAAAAGTTCTGTTTCATCTTTTGGAAATACTGTAAAAGAAGACTCATTGCTTACTAGCATAAATCAGGAATGGATAAATAAATTTAAAAATGAATATGAAAAATTAGGATATACAGTAGTTAGATTAGATACTATTTATCAAACGGGTAATAAGGTTGCAACAGGCGGACAAAAACAATATTTTGCTTATAAGGATAAGCCATTAATTACAAGATTATTTACATATTTTAGTAATTTGATTACTATTGATAATATCCATTATGCTGAAGGTGATATTGAGAATAGAGGAATTAGTTTTACATTCTTTGATCCTGTATATGGTGGTAAGGTATTTTCTCCTGCCATTATTGGAAATGGTACTAAGCATAAATATCTTTTATATTTTGATAATAAATTTCCATTTATTCACCAAAATTTAATTACCTTAAATTTAGGAGTTTCCTATTCAATTAATCAAGGTATTGACATTACATCTATAATGTTTGATAGTCAGGGTAGTAAAAAATTAGATAATGTAATATATCCATCTGGAGTTAATGAAATATCTGCTGATGATTTACATTCATTAACTTATGTTAAGGGTTCATATGATTCTGGACTTTCAACAATCAAAAATTATTTTATTGATGACTATACTAATGTTAAAACCAATAAGGTGGGTTTATCTAGAACTGGCTATTCATTTATTATTGGTATAATTTCTGTAATTATTACTTATTTATTAGGTGTTCCTTTAGGAATAATGATGGCAAGAAAAAAGGACAAGCTTATAGATAAGCTTGGTACTATTTATATTGTATTTATAATGGCTGTACCTTCTTTGGCTTATATTTTTATGTTTAAGTCAATAGGTGGAGCAATATTTAATTTACCTACAGTATTTAATACTGATAGTAGTAATTTATTAATGTATGTATTACCAATAGTATCCTTGGCTTTACCATTAATGGCTAATACTATGAAATGGTTAAGAAGATATATGATAGATCAAATGAATTCTGATTACGCAAAATTCGCAAGAGCTGGTGGTTTATCTGAATCAGAGATATTTAATAAGCATATATTAAAAAATGCACTAGTTCCCATAATTCATGGAATCCCTCAAGCTGTAGTTGGTTCTTTAATTGGTGCAGTAATAACTGAGGCAGTGTATACTGTACCAGGCACAGGTGGATTATTAACAGAAGCTATTAAACAATATGATAATGGAGTTATTGTAGGATTAGCTTTATTTTATGCAGCTTTATCAATTATATCAGTAATTTTAGGAGATATTTTGATGTATTTTGTGGATCCTAGAATTTCATTTAAGGAAAAGGGGGTATAGTATGAATATGGAATTAATTGATTTAAGTAATTTAAATATGACAACTGAAGAATTATTTAAACTAGAAGATAATTCAAATGTAATTTTAGAAGAAATAAATGCACCAAAATATTCCTATTGGAAAAGTGTATTTAGAGTATTTTTTAGTAAAAAAATAAATGTAGTAATATTAATTCTTTTAGCAATAGTATTAATATTTACATATATATACCCTTTGTTTTCTAATTATAATCGTTTTGAATATTTATTAGATAATAATTCAAAGCATTTATATCCTTTAGATGCAATGAAATATCATAATGAATTTAGTATAAAATGGCTATTTGGTTCGGGCTCATCGGGAGAATCAACCTTTGATGCATTATGGGATGGAGCTAGGGTGTCTATTACTCTTGCGGTAATATGTGCAATAATTAATATGACAATTGGCTCTATTATTGGAGCTATTTGGGGCTATTCAAAGAAATTTGATAGTATTATGATGAGTATTTATAATGTAATTGCTAATATTCCATACATTTTATATATTTCAGTATTTGTATTAATATTCTCTTCAGGATTTTGGCCATTTGTTTTCGCATTAACTTTAACTGGATGGCTAGGAATAGCTTATTTTATAAGAACTCAAGTAATTATTATTAGAGATAGAGAATATAATCTAGCTTCTCGTACACTAGGTACTCCAATATATAGATTAATAGGAAAAAATATTATGCCATATTTAACCTCAATTATTGTTACCTTAGTCGCAACAGAAATTCCTTCATATATATCTTATGAAGCATTTCTATCTTATTTAGGTTTAGGATTAAATGGAGGAATAAATGGAGATACTACAAAAGGGGTTACTTCATTAGGAAATATGATTGCTCAAGCTCAAAGTGCTATGGTTACACCTGGGTGGGAATTTGAATTTTGGGCTCCAGTATTAGTGGCTTCATTTGTTACTATTGTTTTATATGTAGTAGGTCAAAATCTAGGTGATGCTAGTGATCCAAGAACTCATATGTAGGAGGTTTATATGAAAAATAATAATATCTTATTATCCTTAAAAAATGTATGGGTTAAATTTAAGGTTAGAGGAAGAGAATTAACGGCTATTAGAGGAATTTCTTTAGATATTTATGAAAATGAGGCTATTGCGATAGTTGGTGAGTCGGGTTCTGGTAAATCAGTATTAACTAAAGCATTATCTGGTATGCTTGATTCTAATGGGTATATTAGTGAGGGGGAAATATTATTTAATAATAATGAATTAAGTGAAACTAATGCTAAATTAAATTATAGAGCTAAAAGAATTATTAATATTGTAGCTAATAAATTAAATAGATTTTCTAAGCTTGAAAATGGTGCTTTAATTTATCAAAAAATAATTGAATTAAATAATGATAAAAATAAAAGAATGAGATTAAAAGATGAAGAACAATTAGAATTTGATAAAAAAATTAATTCACTTAATTATGAATTAATTGAATTAAAAAATCAAAAACAAGCATTAGATAATTTTAAAGATAAGGAACAAATAAAAGTATTAAAAATTAAAATAAATAATATTAAGAATGAAATATATAGTATTAATTTAGAAAAAAAATTATTAAATAAACATTATATATTAGAAGCAAAAAATGATAAGGACTATTTAAATCAATATAATAAAACTATATCTAAATTAAATAAGGAATATAAAGAACTAATTAATTTAGATATTGATGAAGAAATAAAAAAAAGAAATTTAATTATAGCTAAAGAAATATATTTATCAATAGGAAGATATAATATTTTATTACAATATAAATATATATTTAAACTATTAATAGCTTTTAAAAGGGCTATGAGAATAGGTATTGATTTATCAAATGAAGATTTACTAAATAAGGTATTTGATAATGTTTTATTTAGAGTTAAGTACATTAAAGAAGAAGATAATTTAATAAAAGGTATTTGTATTTTAGATTTAGCTAAAATTAAATATACTAAGGATTGGCAACAAATAAGAGGAAGTAAAATAGCTACAGTATTTCAAGACCCTATGACTTCATTAAACCCTATTGTTACAATAGGAAAACAAATAACCTCAATTATTATGAAGCATCAAAATTGTAATGTTATTGAGGCTAGAAAAAGAGCGATTATATTGATGAAAAAGGTTGGTATTTCTAATCCAGAAAAAAGATTTGATGATTATCCATTTCAATATTCTGGCGGCATGCGACAAAGAATAGTAATAGCTATTGCTTTATCCTGCAAGCCAAAGGTTTTAATATGTGATGAACCCACCACTGCATTAGATGTAACAATTCAAGCTCAAATATTAAAGCTAATTAAAGATTTACAAAAGGAATTTCATTTTACAATTATTTTTATTACTCATGATTTAGGAGTAGTTGCGAATATCGCTGATAGAGTGGCAGTATTATATGCAGGACAAATAGTAGAGCTTGGAAGTGCTAGAGAAATATTTTATGATCCTAGACATCCTTATACCTGGGCTTTATTATCCTCACTTCCTCAGCTTTCAAAAAAAGGGGAAAAATTATATTCTATAAATGGTACTCCACCATCACTTTATAACAAAATAATAGGAGATTCCTTCGCATTAAGAAATCCTTATTGTTTAAAAATAGATACTATAATGGAGCCTCCATTATTTAAAATATCAGAAACGCATTATGCTAAAACCTGGTTATGTGACCCTAGAGCTCCTAAAATACCTAAACCAGAAATTATAACTAATATTCATGAAAAACTTTTAAAGGCTTTTAATATATAAATGGAGGCATTAAATGGAAAACGATAATGAAAAAGAGATATTATTATCACTTAAAAATGTTGATATTTCCTTTGGAAAAGGAGAAAAAAGAATTAAGGTAGTAAATAATGCTACATTTGATATTTATAAAGGAGAAACATTTTCTTTAGTAGGTGAATCAGGAAGTGGAAAAACTACTATTGGTAGAGCGATTATAAGAGTTAATTCTTTATCTAATGGAGAAATTATTTTTAAAGGAGAAAGAATATCAGGAAAAATATCAAAAAAATTAGAAAAAGAGGTTATTAGAAATATTCAAATGGTATTTCAAGATCCTGCTGCATCATTAAATGAAAGAGCTACAGTTGATTATATTATTAGTGAAGGATTATATAATTTCCATCTATATAAGGATGAAAAGGATAGAATTAATAAGGTTGAAAATATTATTAAAGAGGTAGGTTTATTAAAAGAGCATTTAACTAGATATCCACATGAATTTTCAGGTGGTCAAAGACAAAGAATAGGACTTGCAAGAGCTATAGTAATGGAGCCTGAATTGATTATTGCAGATGAACCTATTTCAGCACTTGATGTTTCTATTAGAGCTCAGGTTTTAAATTTATTAAAAAAATTTCAAGAAGAAAGAAATTTAACATATTTATTTATAGCTCATGATCTATCAATAGTACGTTTTATCTCTGATAGAATCGGAGTAATATATAAAGGTGATATCGTAGAAATTGCTCAAAGTGAAGAGCTATTTAATTTTCCTCTTCATCCTTATACTAGATCATTAATTTCAGCAATTCCTATTCCAGATCCAGAACTTGAAAAGAATAAGCTATTAAATAACTATGATCCATCTATTCATGATTATTCAAAAGATAAACCTAATCTTGTAGATATTGGTAATAATCATTATGTTTTTGGAAATAAAAAGGAAATAGAAGAATATAAAAGAATAAGAAAAGAAGGAAATATGCCAAAATCTATAATAATTTTAGATTCTAATGATGAAAGACTTAATCAAAATATTATAGTAGAGGATAATTATATAGATGAAATCAATCCTAATGATACTTCTTCATTTATTTATACAATACTAGGATTTATATTTCCTTTTATTGGATTAATTGCGATGTTAATATTTAAAAAAATGAATTATATAAAAACATATTATTCTTTAAAAAAGGGAGTAATATATGGCTTTGGTACTATTGGAATTATTGTATTAATATTTGCTTTTTCATTAATATTAGCTATTATATAGGTGGTGATAATATTTCAAAAAATAAAGTTATTATGAGAATATTATTATTTGTTAGTTTTTTTACTATTGCAATATTATCATTAACCTTTGGAATAGTATCACTATTTAAAGGAGATACTGGTTATCAAATAATAACAACTGGTAATGATGAAAATTCTTTTATGGATGATGAATTAGTACTTAATTATTATATTGGTAATAATAATGAAAATGAATTAAAAGAAATAACTAAATTATATTCTGATTTAGTTTCATATTCTTATAAATTATTAGATTCAGAAATATTATATGATGATATTTTTAATATTGCATATATTAATAATCATTTAAATGAAGAAATAGAAGTAGATTCTATTTTATATAATTCATTTAAAATGATAAAAGAATATGATTTACTATTTATATTATATTTAGGACCATTATATTATGAAACTACAGGTATTATTTATAATAGTAGTAGCTTGGATTTGTTTAGCCCTTTATATAATAATGAAGTTAATAAATATTTTAATGATATTATTCATTATATAAATAATAATAGTATTGAATTAGTTTTATTAGATAATAATAAAATAAAATTAGTAATTAATAATGATTATTTAGATTATATTAAGAATAATAATGTTAAAAATATTATAAGCTTTGGTTGGATTAAAAATGCAATAATGGTTGATTATTTAGCTAATAATCTAATGTCAAAGGGATATATCTATGGAATATTATCAAGTGTAGATGGATACACTAGAATTTTAGATAATACTAATGAATATAATTATAGTATTATTGATTATGATAAAAGAAGTTATATTTGTGCAACAATAAAATATAATAATAGTTATTCTATTGTTAATTTAAGAAATTATATTTATTTAGCTGAGGATTATTATAGAATATTATATATTAGTGAAGATGAAATATATTCTTATTATATAGATAATAATGGTAAATATATAAATGATAATAGAAATATTATCAATTATTCACTCTATTATTCTTGCTTAGAAATATCACTCAATATGTTTGATTTATTCTTTAATGAAATTAGTATTAATGAAATAAATAGAATCTATGAAAAAGAAATATTTACATTATATTGTGATAATAAGATAGTATATTATAATGATAATAATTGTAATATCTATAATTTTGAAGAAGTAGATGGAATTAGATATAATAAAGCATATATAAAATAAAAATGCAGGAAAGCTATCCTGCATTAATTTTATTTTCTATTATCAAAAGCTCTTTTACTTTTTCTAATTGATTCTTTATAGGTGATATCATAGTTATTAAGGAATTGAGCAAAATCCTTTTTTCCTTGATTTACATCATCAACCTCATATTCTATTTCATAATCAACATGACCATAATATACACTCTTATCAAAAAATAAAGTACCATCCTTATATGGAATAGAAGCTCTATAGGTTGTTAATTCTGCAATTTTATTAACATAGTAAGGTAAGCCAATTATTTTAGCATCAAACCCATTTTCTAATAAATTTAAAGCTTTTTCCTTTGATATTAGAATGTGAGTTTCATCAGCTCCTACTTCAGCTCTAGTCTTTTTAGTGATCTTAAAATTTTCACCCTTTTGGCGAATTCTTAATACAGTTTTTTCATTCATTAGTTTTGTATCTTCTGTATCAAAATAGAAGTTGGTTTGGGGGAAAATATTGTTATCTAGTTCAAATTTTTGAATTAGAAAATTATATTTCTCTTCAGTTATAAAAGTCTTAAATTCAATCTCTTTATTTACATACATAATCTCTTCCCCCTAATGAATATTCACCATATTATCTAATAAATCTAGAAAAAAATCAAGTGGTGTGATAAAATATTCTTATATTTATTTATTTTTAGACAAAATATATGGGATATTTAATATATAATTAATAAATTATTAATTATAAATTGTAAATGGGGGTTTTTATGAGCTATTGTTGTTTAGTAAGAGAAGATAAAGCTTCATTAGAAATAGAAAAAGAGATAAAAACTAGAATAAAGCTAAGCTATAATGATGTGGATCCTGAAATTGTTGTAGCCATAGGTGGTGATGGTACTATTATTAAGGCATCTCACCTATATCCTAATGCAATTATATTTGGAATTCATACGGGACATTTAGGATTTTATGCAAATTATAGTGTGGATGAACTAGATTTACTTATTGATGATATTAATAATAAAAATTATTGTATTGAAAAGCTTAAACTATTATCTTGTGAAATAGAAGATTCACTTGGAAATGTCATTAAAGAAAATGCATTAAATGAAATTACAGTAGTTACTCCTCCTAGAACGTTGACTCTAGATGTAAAAATAGATGGAGAGTTTTTAGAAAGATTTAGAGGTACTGGTTTATGTATTTCGACTCCAAGTGGTTCTACAGCTTATAATAAATCATTGGGTGGTGCTGTTATTGATTCATTATTAGATGTATTTCAGCTTACTGAAATGGCTGGTATCAATTCGACTAGCTATAGGACCTTATCTTCTCCATTAGTATTATCTAAAGATAGAAAAGTTGAACTTGATGCGGTAATTGATTCTGAGGTATATATTACTGTAGATCATTTAAATTATTTAATAAAGGGCTTTAAAGCTATTAGAATACATTATGATAATAAATATATTAATATGGCCTATCATAATCATGAAAATTATTTAAAAAGAATTAAAAGAACATTTTTAATAAGTGAAAAATAAAAATAGAGCGAGGCTCTATTTTTATGCTTTCTTAAGTATTATTTCATCAATTAATCCATAAGCTAATGCATCATCTGGTGACATATAATAATCTCTTTCAATATCATTTTTGATTATATCAATATCCTTTTTAGTATATTTTGCTAGAAGCTCAATCATTTGGCTTTTTGTTTTTAATAGTCTTTTAGCTTGGATATCAATATCACTTACAACACCTTCAATGCCACCATATGGCTGATGAATCATTATTTCACTATGTGGTAGTGCATAGCGTCTACCTGAGGTTGAAGCTAAAAGAAAGGCTCCCATTGACATTGCCATTCCGATACATATTGTATTAACCTTGCTAGAAATATAATGAATTGTATCATATATAGCCATTCCAGAGGTGATGCTTCCTCCTGGAGAGTTAATATAGATATTAATATCTTCATTATTTTGTGAATCTAGAAATAATAATTCGGATACAATAATAGATGACATCTCATCATTGATTTCACCTACTAATAAAATTATTCTATCTTTAAGAAGTCTTGAGTAAATATCATAGCCTCTTTCTCCGTTTTCATTTTGTTCTAAAACATAAGGTATATAATTCATTGTTAATTTCTCCTTTCGAGAAGATTTTAACAAAAACGTTTTCTAGAATATGTTTGATTATGTCGATAGAATTATCATTGCAAAAAAAATTAATAGGTGGTAAAATATGAGACGTAAAAATAATACAATTTTTTAGGAGGAATAAAATATTATGGCTGTAAAAGTCGCAATTAATGGTTTTGGTCGTATTGGCCGTTTAGCTTTCAGACAAATGTTTGGTGCTGAAGGTTATGAGGTTGTTGCTATCAATGATTTAACTGATCCAAAAATGTTAGCAAACCTTTTAAAGTATGACACTGCTCAAGGTGGATACTGTGGAAGAATCGGTGAGGGTTTACACACTGTAACTGCTACTGAATCTTCAATTGTTGTTGATGGAAAGGAAATTACTATTTATAAGCAAGCTGATGCAAATTTATTACCTTGGGGTGAATTAGGTGTAGATGTTGTATTAGAGTGTACTGGTTTTTATACAAAGAAGGAAAAGGCTCTTGCTCACGTAAATGCAGGTGCTAAGAAGGTAGTTATTTCAGCTCCAGCTGGAAATGATTTACCTACAATCGTTTATGGTGTTAACGAAGGTACTTTAACTGCTGAAGATAATGTAATTTCTGCAGCTTCTTGTACTACTAACTGTTTAGCTCCTATGGCTAACGCTTTAAATAACTATGCTCCAATTCAATCTGGTATTATGTCAACAATCCATGCATATACTGGTGATCAAATGATTCTTGATGGACCACATAGAAAGGGCGATTTAAGACGTGCTCGTGCTGGTGCTGCTAATATCGTTCCAAACTCAACTGGTGCTGCAAAGGCTATCGGTTTAGTTATCCCTTCATTAAAGGGTAAGTTAATTGGTTCTGCTCAACGTGTTCCAGTAGCTACAGGTTCAACTACTATTTTAACTGCAGTAGTTAAGTTTGATGGTGAATTAACTCCAGAGGGAATCAATGCAGCTATGAAGGCTGCTGCTAACCAATCATTTGGTTATAATGAGGATCCAATTGTATCATCTGATGTTATCGGTATGAGATTTGGTTCATTATTCGATGCTACTCAAACAATGGTATCTCCACTTGGAAATGGTTTATATCAAGTACAAGTTGTTTCTTGGTATGACAATGAAAATTCATATACAAGCCAAATGGTTCGTACTATTAAGTATTTCGCTGAATTAAACTAATTTAGTCACTATGAAGGCCTAAGCTAAAACTTAGGCCTTTTATTTTTGGGAGTGTTTTATGGAATGGAATGAATTTATTAATAATGAAAGAGAAAAACCATATTTTAAGGATTTGATGGAATTTGTTGATGATGAATATTCTAAAAATCTTTGTTTCCCTCCTTATGAATTAATTTTTAATGCCTTTAGTTTAACTAGTCCTAATGATTTAAAGGTTGTTATTCTTGGTCAAGACCCTTATCATGAAATAAATCAAGCTCATGGCCTTGCCTTTTCAGTTTTATGCGAAAAAATACCACCTTCATTGAAAAATATTTATAAGGAAATGGAATCTGATTTAAATATTAAATTAAATCAAGATGGAAATTTAGAATATTTAGCTAAGCAGGGAGTATTATTATTAAATACAGTATTAACTGTAAGGGAAAAAGAAGCAAATTCTCATTCTAAAAAAGGTTGGGAAATATTTACAGATAATGTTATAAAATATATAAATACTTTAGATAAGCCTATTGTATTTATTTTGTGGGGTAAGCCTTCAATTTTAAAAACAAAATATTTAAATAATCCCAATCATTTAATAATTACTTCAAATCACCCATCACCACTTTCTGCTTATCGTGGATTTTTTGGTTCTAAGCCTTTTTCTAAATGTAATGATTATTTAGAATCAAAAGGAATTACACCAATTAATTGGGCTAATACCCAATAAGATTCTATATTAGGGAATATATTATCATTGGGTGATATAAATGCAAGGGAATTGGAATCAATCTAATTCTTATATGATGCAATATGTTGTTAAGCCAGGAGATAGTCTATATATGATTGCGAAGGCTCATGGAATAACAGTAGATGAACTAAAAAATGCAAATCATTTAGTATCTAATGTGATTTATCCTAATCAGGTATTATTAATACCGAAATATAGTAATTGTGATAAAACCTATATGACTGAACTAGGGGATAGTATTAAAAACATATTAACTAGACATAATATTACTATTGATGATTTGGCATTTTATAATGATTTAGATAAGCTAACTCTTGAGGGAAATCAATTATTATATATTGATAAGAAAAAGAAAACTCATAAAATTGATAAAAATGATACTATTGAATCAATATTAGAAAAATATAATTTGTCTCCACTTGAGCTTTTAAAGCTAAATCAAGAACAATTATTCTCAACTGGTGAAATAATAGTATCTAAATAATATATTATCCTCTTATTGAGGATTTTATTTTTTATCTGGTACCATAAAAAAAATATAATTTGGATGTTTATTTAGATTCAAACATGTTTATAATAATATATTGTAAATATTTTAATATTTGAAAATGTTATACGAGGAGATTATTTTATGAAGATGACAAATAAACAAATTATATTTAAAATTAGCCTTATGGCAGTTTTTTCAGCATTATCATTCGCATTAACCTATGTTAGTATCCCACTTCCAACTGGCGCGAAGGTTCATCTAGGAAATTTTGTATGTACTCTTGCATCATTATTATGTGGAGGTGTTGTAGGTGGTGCTTCTGGTGCTATAGGTATGGGATTAAATGATATTGTATCAGGATATGGCTGGTCTACAATTGTAAGAACAATTATTGTAAAATTCTTATTTGGATTTGTAGTAGGCTTTTTATTCCAGCTTTTAGTAAAAAAAGAAAAGGGTACTAAAGCATTAATGATTTCTTTATCAGCTATATTTGATGTTTTATTTGTAGTATTTTTAATATTAAGTATTACAGGAACCTTAACATTAAATATAGGAGATGCAACAAAGGAATTTACAGTTTCTGTTTTATGTCCTATATTATTAGGAATAATTGGACTTTCATTAACAGTAGCAACCTTCCTATTAAATAAATTAAAGGGTGTAAATAGAGTGGTACTTGCAGTATCATCTATTGGTGTACTTGTAAATATTGTATTTGAGTTTATATTAAGATGGCTATTAAAGGGAATTGAGCTTGGTGGAGGTATTGCAGGATTTAATACTTCACTTGTTGATTCAATAACCAAATTACCTTCTAATTTTATTACTGGTATTGCGACAGTAGTAATAACATTATTAGTATATTTACCATTATATAAAGCACTAACTACTACAGGATTTAGTAAATATATTATTAATAGTGAAGATGAAAAAGAATTAAATTAATTATATTAAACTAATAGAAGAGGTATATTATACTAATCTATTAGTTTTTTTTATATGAAAAGATAAAAAATTTCATTTTAATAGTATTTAGAATTTTTTTAAATTTGCTAATTTGAAATATTTTGTACTCTTTATTTTTTTTATGAAAACGTAATCAATATTATTATTTGTATAAATTATTTATTCTAAAACGTTTACTTTTTTACATTATTAATATTTCGGTTATAATAAAAATACAAAAGTGGAATGCCACTATAAAAAACGGAGGATACAATGGAAGAAAAGATTTTAACCCCTCAAGAAGAGGTAGATGCTTTAGTACAAAAGGCTCTAAAGGCTTTAGATGACTATGCATCCTTTACACAAGAGCAAATCGATTATATCGTTGCTAAATGTTCAGTTGCAGCTTTAGATAAGCATGGAGAATTAGCTAAGCTTGCAATTGAAGAAACTGGACGTGGCGTATTTGAGGATAAGGCGACAAAGAACTTATTTGCTTGTGAATACGTTACTAATAATATGAAGAGACTAAAAACAGTTGGCGTTATTAGCGAGGATGACGTTACAGGCTTAACTGAAATTGCAGAACCAGTAGGTGTTGTTGCCGGTGTTACACCTGTTACAAACCCAACATCAACTGCTATTTTTAAATCATTAATCTGCTTAAAAACTCGTAACCCTATTATTTTTGGATTCCACCCAAGCGCTCAACAATGTTCAGTTGCAGCAGCTAAGGTTGTTTATGAGGCAGCTATTGCAGCTGGTGCTCCTGAAAACTGTATTCAATGGATTGAACATCCATCAATGGATGCAACTTCTGCATTAATGAATCATCCTGGTGTTGCTACTATTTTAGCTACAGGTGGTAATGCAATGGTTCGTGCTGCATATTCATGTGGAAAACCAGCTTTAGGTGTTGGTGCTGGTAATGTTCCTGCATATGTTGAAAAAACTTGTAATTTACGTCAAGCTGTAAATGATATTGTTATGTCAAAGAGCTTTGATAATGGTATGATTTGTGCATCAGAACAAGCTGCCATTGTAGATGTTGAAATCTATGAGCAATTTGTTGAAGAAATTAAGAAATATGGTGTATATTTAGTTAATAAGAGTGAAAAGAAAAAACTTGAAGCATTTATGTTTAATGTTCATTCAAAGGATGAATGCCTACAAGCAAAATTAAATCCAAATATTGTTGGTAAGCCTGCAACTTGGATTGCACATGAGGCTGGGTTTGAGGTTCCTGAGAATACAGTTATCCTTTTAGCTGAATGTTCATTAGTTGGTCCAAATGAACCATTAACAAGAGAAAAATTATCTCCAGTATTAGCACTATTAAAGTCAAATTCTACAGAAGAAGGCTTCAAGCTTGCTAAGCAAATGGTTGAATTTAATGGTTTAGGACACTCTGCTGCAATTCATACAGCATCAAAAGAGCTTGCTACTAAATTTGGTGATTTAGTTCCTGCTATTCGTGTTATTTGGAATTCACCATCTACATTCGGTGGTATTGGTAATGTTTATAATTCATTTATTCCATCATTAACTTTAGGTTGTGGTTCTTATGGTCATAACTCAGTTGCTGGTAATGTAAGTGCAATTAATTTATTAAATATTAAGAAAGTAGGACGTAGAAGAAATAATATGCAATGGTTTAAGGTTCCAGCAAAGATCTATTTTGAAAGAGATTCTATCGAATATTTACATCAAATGAAGGAAATGAAGAAGGCTTTAATTGTTACTGACCGTTCAATGGTAGATTTAGGCTATGTAAACAAGGTAGTAGATCAATTACAACTTCGTACTCCTGAGGTTCAATATCAATTATTCTGTGATGTAGAACCAGACCCATCAATTCAAACAGTATTAAAGGGTGTTGAATTAATGCGTTCTTTTGAACCAGATACAATTATCGCTTTAGGTGGAGGTTCTTCAATGGACTGTGCTAAGGGTATTTGGTTATTCTATGAACAACCACAAGTTAACTTCAACGACCTTAAACAAAAATTTATGGATATTCGTAAGCGTGCATTCCAATATCCTGAATTAGGAAGAAAGGCTAAATTAGTTTGTATTCCTACAACTTCTGGTACTGGTAGTGAGGTTACACCTTTCGCAGTTATCACAGATAAGGTTGAACATAAGAAATATCCATTAACAGATTATTCTTTAACTCCAACAGTAGCTATTATTGACCCTGCATTTGTTATGAATTTACCTCGTTCAATTGCAGCAGATACTGGTATGGATGTATTAACTCATGCAACTGAAGCATTCGTTTCAACTTTAGCTTCAGATTTCACTGATGGTTTAGCTATTCAAGCAATTAAGATGGTATTTGAGTATTTAGAGCGTTCTTATAAGAATGGTAAGAATGACCCTGAGGCTCGTGAGAAAATGCATAATGCTTCTTGTTTAGCAGGTATGGCATTTGCTAATGCCTTCTTAGGTATGAATCACTCTATGGCACATAAGATTGGTGGCGAATTCCATGTACCTCATGGTAGAGCTAACGCAATCCTATTACCATACACAATTCGTTACAATGGTCAAAAGCCACAAAAGCTTTCTACATGGCCAAAATATAACTACTATCGTGCTGATGAAAGATATGCAGAATTAGCTAGAATTTTAGGTCTTCCTTGTTCAACAGTTGAAGAGGGTGTAGAATCATACGCTAAGGCTTGTGGTGAATTAGGTAAGAAGGTTGGAATTAAGATGAACTTCGAATCTCAAGGCTTAGATCGTGAAGCATATATGTCTCAAGTAGTTAAATTATCATATTTAGCTTATGAGGATCAATGCTCACCAGCTAATCCACGTGTTCCTATGGTAGAAGATATGCAAAGAATTTTAATTGATGCTTATGATTCAAAGGAATTCTTAGAGGACTAAAATGTTAACTACTAAACAAAGAGTATATTTACGTTCTCTTGCTCAAACTGAGCCAACTACATTTCAAATTGGTAAAGATGGGTTAAATGATAATATGCTTACTGATGTTATTAATTATTTGAATAAGCATGAAATAATTAAAATATCAGTACTACAAAATTCTAATGTTGAGCCAGAAGATGTAATTAGCTTCTTTGCGGTTGATAATGTAGAATTTGTTCAACATATAGGTAGAGTATTTGTATTTTATATGCATTCAGATAATGCTAAAGATCCTATTGAATTACCAATAAAATAATAATAAAAAACCAATCTTTTAATTAATTTAAGGATTGGTTTTTATTTCTTATGGATCGATATTTAAATTTTAGTATAATATAATGAAAAAAATATCAAAAATATGATAATGTGTAGTATTTATTAATTAATTGTGTTATATTAATAAGGATTCAAAAATTATAGTTATTTTGGTTAATTAAAAATTGGGGTTTATAGTTATGAATTATTTACAAGTTATTAATTTAATATTTGGTATAATTATGGGGATATATACATTAATGGTTTTTCATTTTGTTATTTTCTTTTTTGTTGGGTTATTTAAAAGAAAAAAATTTCCCAAAACAACAGTAATGAATAAATATGGAATTATCATTCCGGCAAGAAACGAAGAAAATGTTGTTGGTAATTTAATTGAGAGTATTCAAAAATGTAAATATCCTCAGGATAAGTTACATATCTTTGTAATTGCTCACAATTGCACAGATAATACTGCAATGGTTGCAAGAAAATATGGCGTTACAGTATATGAATATAATAATTTAGAAGAATGTACAATGGGTTATGCCTTTAGATATTTATTTAGTCAAATTGAAAAAGACTATAAAACTTCTAGTTTTGATGGTTTTTTCCTGTTTAATGCAGATAATGTAGTTTCAGAAGATTACTTCAATAAAATGAATGACGCTTTTGAATATTATGATAAGGAAAAAGTTATAACCTCATTTAGAAATGCTAAAAATTTTGGTACTAATTTAATGTCAGCTTTATATGGTTTATATTTTGTTAATGGCTGTCGTTTTGAATCTCGTGGTAGAACAGTATGTGGTTGTTCTACTAGAGTTCAGGGTACTGGATATGTAATAAGTAGTGAAATAGTAAAAAATGGATGGAATTATGTTACTTTAACAGAAGATTGGGAATTCTCTACAGATCAGATTCTATCTAATAATAAAATTTTCTATTGTGATGAGGCTGAATTTTTCGATGAACAACCAACAAATATGAAAATAATGT
>JBGVLG010000014.1:0-2479 GCA_045124155.1 Anaeroplasma sp. | reverse complement strand
TTTTGGGAAATATTCCCTAATTGATTCTAAATTTATATTTACCATATCATACCTCCTAAGAAAATCTTACTAATGAATGTTCATTATAAAATTCATTATATCCATGTAATCTATATAGTATAATTGGTTCATTTGTTATTACATCTAACGATATTTTTATTTCTTCGATAATTCCATATCTACATTTTAAATCTTTTGTAATTTTACCTTCTTTTATCGGTGTGAAATACACCTTCATTAATTGTCCTATCTTATATTTTGTACTTATATTCAATTGTCATCACTCCTATTTAAATTATTTATTTAAGGTGAGCTACTCAGTAGCCCCTTAATTCAATATCATAAGGATTTCAGATGCCATCTCCTCGAATTGTTGTATACTATGGTTTGGTAGGAAATTAATATCATAAACTTGTTTACATACATCTGCAACTTCTTCAACTGTCATATTAGCATTTATGTTTTCAAATACCATTTTTGCGTCACTATTATATTCATCTTCAGGACATCCTAAATCTGCTAAACCTTCTATATCATAATCAAACATAACCTTAGAAATTTCATTAACATAATTTTTCATCATATCTATCTCCTTTTAATTATTTTTTTCTTTCTATACTATATTATATACAATTGCTTATAAATTGTTACTACTTTCATAATATTTTTTATATATTTTTTCAAACTTATTTTTATAATCATCAGTATTATATATAGTTTCTATATCTTCTTTTGCAATTGATATATATGAGTTGTAACTATATACAACTATATGAGTTTTATTTTCATCTACATATTTTCCTGAAATCACTTCATCATTCTTAGTTGTAATTATGATTACATTTTTATTCATAAATGTCAACTCCTATTTTCTTTTAGATTTCTTTTTACTTGAACTGTCTACTTTTCTTTTTACACCATGTTGACGTATTTCGTCTTTGATTTCTTCTGATTTTGCTTTCTTAAGTGCTGATTGATATTCTAATAATTTACTCATCCAAGTTTCTTTAAAATCTTTTTTAAATTGTGTTTCAGCTTTTTTAGTTTTAAATTCAATTTGGTCTTCATAATAATCTAAAAAATTTATATATCTTTTTTCAAACAATATCGCCATCCATTTTTCTGTGGTTTCTGTTCCTACTTCAAACACATGTGCATTACAATAATCTTCCATTAATTCATACCATTTTTCTTTATCTTTCATATATATCACTCCTTATTTTAATCATCTATTTCACTTAATAATTCATTCAATTGTCCTATTAACCAAATGATATCTTGTTTTAATTGACTCATATCTCTTTTACCATTGTCAACTATTGATAATTCTGTTTCACTTGATAACCAAAAATTTTCTCCATCTTTTCTTAAGAAATATGGGAATGTTTCATCTGAACTATCTACTATTAATACTTGACAAATATCATTCTCACATAATCTAAATGAACTTCCATATATAGGGAATGTATCTTTTAATGCTAATTTTGTTATTCTAACTTTATCTCCTACTTTAATTTTCATATAATTACCTCCTATTTTAATCATTTATTTCTATTTCATATGAATATAACACATCATACAACTTTTGTGGAATTAAATCTTTATACTTATCTGCAACTTGTTTTATATAATTTTCTTTAAAATTTTTATATACTGTAAACGCTTGAAATGGTTTATCTAATGAAAAATATCCTAAATGCTTTTGTTTATATTTATCGTCATCTATTATTTGACATCGAGCGATTAATTTATTGCTTTTTTTATGCCAATATACTCCTATTGGATATTTTCCCCTTATCGCATTACTTTTAACGAACAAACTATTTATTCTTTGAGGTACAAATATACACGTTTCAGGAGAATATATTTTATTCCCTTTATATAATATGTCTTTATCTAAGCACATTGTTTCTCCATTACACTCATAATAATTTTTATAAAACCATTTAGCAAAATTTTGAAAATTATGCCATTTTTCACAAACAAAACAATCTTTATATGCTAAATTTTTATTTATAAAATATGGGTCATAACATCGTTGTAACATTTTCTTCCAAACCTCATATGCTTTTGTTTTTTTATTATTAATTTTAGTTTTATATTTTTCCCCACCTAAATATCCTACATTATAAGCTGTTTTATCGTATGGATTTTTAACTTCTCCTTTTTTAAATCCTTGATATGATGTATGAACCTTTGTTCTATATTCATCTTGGAATTCTACTAATATATCATTAGCATTATTATATTCAATTATTTTCATCAATGTTCCATATTTATTATAATTTTCTTCATTTATTCTTTCTTCAACTAAGTTTCTCATATCTACCACTCCTTATTTTTTATATTATCTTAATTGCCCACTAATATAAACAATTTATTTTTTCCCCATTTAACTTCCAAATAATCAAGTTCGTCTAAATTGCGTACTAATTCAGGTTTATTTCTTTTAACTTCCGATGTAGATTTGACTATCCCT
>JBGVLG010000013.1:0-2783 GCA_045124155.1 Anaeroplasma sp. | reverse complement strand
TTAATTTACCATCTTTATATGCTAAGATTCTATTACTATTGCTATATTTAAATTCATACGTACCTATTGTTTCTGTCCATGGTTCTTGACCATAATCTTGATCAGCAACTTCATAGATAGCTAATTCATATCCCCAATATTTAAAATAATAGTTCTTAATTGTAATATCTTCTCTAGATACTTCTGGATGAGCTTGCATATAGTAAAATTGCAAAGGAACTTCATCTAATTTTTGCAATCTAAATGATTCTTTAACTGTTCTTGAGGAACCAGATGTATCTATATTCTCTGAAATCATATAATACTTTCCAGGTTCTAGTTCTTTCCAACAATAGCATTCAACACTGTTATGAAAGACATCAATATAATTTGTACTAGAATTACGTTGTACAATTCTTCCATCCTCATAATAAATTCTTCCTAAACCTGTAGTTGGAGATAATAAATTACACTTTTCAGTTATTTCAAACCAAATAGTAAGTTTAGAACCAATAGTAGGTAAGTTTTCACTGACTTCTACATAGTTGTCAAATGATAGAATGACTTCTTGTTCTTTTATTACAGTTGGAACTTTTAATTCATAATTTATTGTTCCTTTAAAATAACTATTCGAAGTAATATCAAATCTCGCATAATGTCTTCCCTCAGTTAAGTAAAATGCCTTCGTTCCATCTAAAAGAGTAACCTTTACTTCTTTCACACCATATGTGTCCCCATATTCATCGCAAATATGAATAGTATCACTTCCATAACCGCCTGTTTGATTTACATTTAATATGTAATAACCAGCCGTAGCAATGTCAAAATACCAATGAGATAAATTATTCCCAAATAAAACTTCTGTTGGTTCGGATGATATTTCTGGTATTTCTATATTTGGCATACCAACATAATCAATACAAATTGTAGTAGAAAGAATATCTACATCATAATCGCTATGATCTACTGTTAAAATGTATTGTTTTCCTTCTTCAAAATAAATCGAATGATAATATGATGTAGCATCAAAATAACTATTAAAATCATCTAAAGTATATGCATAAATTCTAAGTAAGCGTAAATTGTGGGTGAAGATAATTAAAAAGCGATATATTTTAGTGAATTAACACTAACTTATATCGCTATTTTTGTATCGTAAGTATTCAGGTAAATCTGAATTTATTGGAAGTAAATTTTCTAACTCACTTGTTTTAGTATCATCAATTCTTTCTAAAACATATTTAATATATTCATCCGGCTTAAATAAATTCATTTTTGCAGTTTGAATTATACTCATTATGATAGCAGAGGCTTGTGCCCCTTTTTCAGTTTTTGAAAACAAACAATTCTTTCTTAATATTACAAAAGGTTTAATTGCCCTTTCTGCAAGATTGTTAGATAAAGGAATATATCCACACTCAAAGAACCTGCATAAATCAAGCTCATTATTTATTGAATATTTAATTGCCTTGCCTAAAACTGATGAATGATCTACTTTTTCATACTTTTCTTTAATAAAAGCAAAATATTCATCTACAAGAGGTTTTAACTTTTCAAACCTTAATTTTTCAATTTGTTCAATTGATTGTGCTTTTTCTTGGATTTGATTTTCAATATGGAATATATTTGAAATCATATTATGAATAATGACGGCTAAACTCACTTTCTTTTGTTCATCATTTAATGTTTTAATTAAATCAGCATATTTCTTTTTGGCGTGAAACCAGCATCTACAAGTTTTGACATTTTCAATATTGTCATAACTTTTTAAATCATCACACACCAAATATCCTGAATAACCTTTAAAGAACAATTGTGGATGTTCTTCACCACGTGATTCTTGATATTCATAAATATAGATAGGATTATCATATAAAGTATTAGCATATAACCATATATAGCATTTCTTTTTATTTTTTAGTTCTAAAACTTTATATGATGTTTCATCAGCATGTCTTACTGGTATGTTAGAATCTAATAATTTTTCTTTTAACAAATTATAAATAGGTTCTAATTTTTCAGCTATTTCGATGCAATAATTAGCCAACGATTGTCTTGAAATAGGAGCGCCTAATTGCGTAAACATAGCTTCCTGACGATATAATGGCAAAGCATAATTATATTTGTTATTAACGATATTAGCTGCCAAAGAAGGAGTTAGGAAAGATTCATTATCAAAGGTATTGATTTGTTCTTCATAGATAAAATCACACGTTTGACATTTATATTGTTTAACGCGATATTCAACTAATTTAACTTTAGCCGGAATATATTCAACTTTATATAGAATTTTATCACCTATATAAACCAAATCAGACTCACAATAATCACACCTTTTATTTTTTTGATCAAGCGTAACTAACTCGGTATCAATAATTGATTTATCAAATTTTGACGCGTCTAAAGAACCTGGTTTTCTACCACGTTTCTTTTTATCTTTTTTAAATTCGATATCAGCAGTTTCTTCCGCCTCATTAATAATAACGTTCTTTTTTTCTGATTTAAATCCAAAAATATTACATAATTGTTCTTTAATGATAATGTTTTTATCTTCGATAAGTTTTAATATTTTTTCAATCTTTAAATTTAATCGTTTGTTTTCTAAGCGAGTTTTTTTCAATTCTTTTGAAAGATGTTTGTTTTTTCTTTCTAATTTTTTTGTTTCATATTTTAATTGAGCTTCGCTTTTTTTAGTTTCTCTAACTATTTGTTGATTTTCTTTAGTCAATTGTTCGTTTCTTTGTTTTTCTTGCAAATAAAGGGACATAAGTTCATCATAAGATGGTTTATTATTCATGATTTTA
>JBGVLG010000012.1:0-24409 GCA_045124155.1 Anaeroplasma sp. | reverse complement strand
GTTTATGTTATAATATTTATGTAGGTATATACTATAATATGGCGGTGATTTTTATGTATATTGAAAAATGTACCAACAATGGAACATCATATCTTAGATTGGTTGAATCTTATCGTGCTCCTAATTCTAAAGGTGTTAAGGTAGCTAAAAAGAAATTAATATTAAATATTGGTCCTTTATCTAAATTTGATGATGGCAAGCCTGATTATATTCAAAGATTAAAGGAATCCTTTAAAAATGGTTCTCCTTTAATTGAATCTTTAAAACCATATTGTCAAAAAAATCAACCTTTAGAACATTATAAGTTAGAATATACTGAAGGTGATCCATATTTAATTGGTTCTCCTAAATTATATTCTCATATTCTAATTGAACAAATTATGAAGGAATTAGGATTAATAGATTTATTTGCTCATTATAAATCAATCTATAAAATTGAATTTGATTTAACTGGTTTTATTAGATTATTAGTGTATGGCAGAATATTAAATCCTGCTTCTAAAATAGCTACTGTATCTCAAAATAATGATTATTATACTCCTATTATCAATGATCCTTATGAATATAATGTTTACGATTCATTAGATTTTGTATATAAGTATCGTAAAACTATATTTAATACAATAAATAAAGCTATGGTAACTAAACTAAATAGAAAATCAGATTTAGTATTTTATGATGTAACTAACTTCTATTTTGAAATTGAAGATCCTGATGATGATATTGAAGATGAAATAGGAATTAGAAAAATGGGCGTTTCAAAGGAAGAAAGAAAACTACCTATAGTTCAGATGGGAATGTTTATGGATAATCAAGGATTTCCTATCTCTATTGAAATGTTTCCAGGAAACACTTTAGATCATCAAACTGTTACTGCTGCTTTAAAATCATCTATTGATGATATGAAATATGATAGATTCATATTTATTGGGGATAGAGGAATGACTAATTATCCAAATCTTTTACATCTTGCTTCTTTAGGAAATGGGTATATCGTAAGTAAAAGTATATTAAAAAGCACTAAAAAAGATAAAGAATGGCTTATTAACCCTGATGGATATACTTATTTGTCCGAAGATTTTAAATACAAATCTAGAATCATTCATAAAAAAGTTAAAGATGAATTTGGCGTTGAACATGAAATCACCGAGAAAGAAGTTGTATATTGGTCTAAGCGATTTGAAGCTAGACAAAAGCACGAAAACAAATCTTTCTTAGAGTTTATTGAAAAGTTAAAAACCTCACCAGAAAACTTTAGAATTTCTAAATCGCAATCTAAAGATTTAAAGAAGTTCTTAAAAAAAGATGTTGAGAATACTGATACTGGCGAAATCATTAATTCACGTAAGCTTAAAGCTATGTTAGATGAAGATAAATTAAATGTTTTCAGTTCCTTAATGGGATATTATAAAATTGTTACTTCTGAATTAAATATGCCTGATACTGAAGTTATTGATAAATACCATGGTTTATCTCAAATTGAGGACCAGTTTAGAATAATGAAAGGTGATTTGAATACTAGACCTATATTTGTAAGAACTAAAGAACATATTAATGCTCATTTAATTATTTGTTACATTTCTCTTCTTATTCTAAGAATCATTCAACATAAAATCAAACAATCAGATATCTTTGAAAAAGATATAAATAAGTTTTGGCAAGAAGGTATGATCGCTGAAAGGATTATTAAAGCCTTAAATAACTGGACGATAGATAAAATGAACGATGAATATTATAGATTTAATAATATTAATGATAATGATTTATCAATAATACTTAAAGCATTTAACATATCAATTCCTTCTAAACTTTACAAAAGAGCTGAGCTTAGAAATATAAAAGTAAATATAAAATTATGATTGTAGGTACAAATGTAGGTACATAAAAAGACAAAAGAAAAAACGGCTCTAATACATAAAAAATCCAGTAGTGATGCGAAAAACTACTGGATTTTTATCGTTATTAACTGGCAAAGTCCGGTTATACCAAACTTGATTTTTTTTGTAAATGTTTTATACCTATTTTATTTCTTCTTCTAAAAGCTTAATCTTAGGTAGGCTTAGCTCATAATGATAAGCTAAAAAGCGAATCGTAATAATGATTAATACTGTACTAGTAACATTAATCCAATAGATACAATTAAATTGAATTAATAAATAATGATAAACAGCAATAATAATTGAAGCTACTGCATAAATATGCTTTCTAAAAATATCAGGTATTTTAGCTACCATAATATCTCTTAATAATCCTCCTCCTACTGCAGTTAAAACAGAAAAGAATGTTACCGGAAACCAATCATTAACTCCAGCATTCATTGCAGCATTAGCTCCTACAACAACAAAGGCTCCAAGCCCAATACTATCAACTAAATTATAAGTTATTTTATAATATTTATAATTTTCCCACTTTAAATTTTTAAGCTTATACATTATTAAAAAAACAATTAATGAAGTAGCAAATGATATTAATGGAAACCACCATTCTCTAAACATAGCAATTTCTGTATGTAGGATTGTATCTCTTAATAATCCTCCACCACAAGCAGTCACTACAGCTAATATTAAAACCCCAAATAAATCTAAATGCTTTTCGATTGCGGTTAATGAACCTGAAACTGAAAAAGCTACAGTTCCTATAACTCCAAATATCAAAATGATAATTTCTATACTATCCAAAATAATCACCTAGCTTCTCTTTCAATTCTTCAACAGTATCACATAAATTCATTGCGTTATTTTTTATTAATATTTCTTTATCTCTATAACCAAAAGAAACAATTATTCCATGACAGCCAGTATTATTGATAGTATTTATATCAACATCACTATCTCCAATATAAATAGTATTAGCTATATTGCTACTTAATTTTTCAATAGCTTTTAAAATTGGTTCGGGATTAGGTTTTCTTTTTAATCCCTCTCCATCCCCAATAACAACATCAAAAATATTGGGAAAATGACTATTAACTAATATTTCTAATGCATATTTAGCTTTATTAGATACTACTCCAAGCTTAATGTTTTTATTTTTTAAATAAAATAATATTTCATTAATACCTTTATAAGGTTTAGTATAATCATTACAATGAATAGTATAATATTCTTTAAAACGATTAAACATTAAGTCTAAATGATTAGTATCACTGTCATTTGATGCTACTTCAATTAGTCTTCTTATTCCATTTCCTATAAATCTTCTTGTATCAGAAATATTTACATGATTATATTTAAATAAATCTAAAGAATAATTTAGAGCATAAGTTAAATCCTCTAAAGTATCTAGTAAAGTACCATCTAAATCAAAAATCACAGTATCAACCATATATTCACCTCAAAAACCATAGGATATTTTAGCATTATTATTTTATTTTGTCTATTAATGAAAAAAAAGATAATATGAAAAATAATAGTAATAACAAAAAAATAGGTCTAATTTAATTTTTTATAAACATATATATAAATTGAATATAAAATATAAAATCACTGTTTTTACCTTCAAAAATTTTATAAAACAGTGTTTTTTCATTATTTTTTTCGAAAATTTATTGAATTATATATTTTTTTTGATAAAATAGTTAAGAAAAAGGAGAATTTGAAAAATGTTTAGAAGTGAGTATTTAAATAATGTATATAATGATTTTTTAAAAAAGAACCCAGCTGAACCTGAGTATCAACAAGCAGCTCTTGAGATATTAGAATCTATTGAGCCATATGTTATGAAGCATCCTGAATTTGAAGAGAAAAAGCTAATTGAAAGATTCTTAGAGCCTGAAAGAGTCGTACAATTTAAAGTTGTATGGACTGATGATAAAGGTAAATTTCAAATTAATAGAGGATTTAGAGTTCAATATAATAGTGCGATTGGACCATATAAGGGTGGTTTAAGATTACATCCTAGTGTTAATGCATCTATTATTAAATTTTTAGGACTTGAACAAACTCTAAAAAATTCCTTAACTTCACTTCCTATGGGTGGTGGAAAGGGTGGTTCTGACTTTGATCCTAAGGGAAAAAGCGATACTGAAATTATGAGATTCTGCCAATCATTTATGACTGAATTATATAGACATATTGGACCTGATACTGATGTTCCAGCAGGAGATATTGGTGTTGGAGGAAGAGAAATCGGTTATTTATTTGGTCAATATAAAAGAATTAGAAATGAATTCTCTGGTGTATTAACTGGAAAAGGCTTAAGCTATGGAGGATCTCTTGCAAGAACTGAAGCAACAGGCTATGGGCTATGTTATTTCACTTTAGAAGCAGTAAAGAAATTAAAAAATACTGATTTTAATAATAAAACTGTTGTAATATCTGGTTCTGGTAATGTAGCAATATACGCAACACAAAAGGCAACAGCCTTAGGCGGAAAGGTTGTTGCGTTAAGTGATTCAAATGGATATATTTATGATCCAAACGGAATTAACCTTGATGTTGTAAAACAAATTAAGGAAGTTGAACGTGGTAGAATCAAAGAATATGTAAACAGAGTTTCTGGTGCTACCTATACCGAAGGTTCAAAGGGTATTTGGTCTATTAAATGTGATATTGCCCTACCTTGTGCTACTCAAAACGAATTATCACTTGATGATGCAAAACTATTAGTAGAAAATGGAGTAGTTGCAGTATGTGAAGGAGCTAATATGCCTTGTAGCTTAGATGCTGCTAAATATTTTATTGAAAATAAGGTTGTATTTGGCCCTGCAAAAGCAGCAAATGCTGGTGGTGTTGCAACTTCTGGTCTAGAAATGTCTCAAAACTCTATGAGATTAAGCTGGAGCTTTGAAGAGGTTGATGAAAAATTGCATGATATTATGGTTAATATCTTTAATAATAGCTATAAAGAAGCGCTAGAAGAAGGAAATGAATTTGATTTATTAACTGGTGCTAATATTGCAGGCTTTAAAAAGGTTGCTGAAGCAATGCTTCTTCAAGGAATTTAATAAATATGGCGTACCTAACACACTTGGTACGCCATATTTTTTTAATATTCAGTTAATAATAAATATTCTTGTAATAATGTATTTACTCCTACACTATATTTTGATTCAAATAAGAATTCTTCTAGCTTATCAATTCCTACAATCTCTGGTGTAAATAAGCACTCACAATCTTCTGTATTCCATTTAAAGAATTCTTCTGATAATTTTGTTGGTGTTGAATTAGACATTTTACTTGAATCAGTAATAATCTCTGATGAAGAATTCAATTGATATTCTGAATCTACTATCTTATATCCACCATTGTAAGTTACTCCAGGCATATTTGATTTATTAGAGAATGATGAGTCATTATTCTTCAATAAATCTTGTATTCCTCTAAAAATGCATCCATTAGCCATTACAGAGCCACCCAATCCACAAACAATTCCTTGGCTAACTAATGCACATTTCCAACTAGAATTAACTTGTGTAACTAAATCTTTAGCTTTTAAATTAGTTAACTTAGCACGATAATACATGTAATCAAGATTATTAATAACACAATTATACATGTAAGCATTACCACCACGAATCTTTGGTAATCTATCTTCAATATTTTGGAAATAACAATTTGCAAAAGAAATATTTAAATTCAAATTATATTTATATTCATCGCCACTATCTCCAAGTAAAAAGCCCTTCTTTTGAGGTATTGCAATACCATGTAAAATATCCTCAAAAGAAATTCCGTTATCTCTTAATTTCTTATAATATAGATAATTATTACCTTGATTATTTTGATTATCTGCTTCTACTTCTTCCATCATTTTATATAAATAACCATCTTTATCAGCACTACCTGCTTTAAAATTACACCAAGAAATATGAACATCTGAAGAACCATTTGCTTGATATGCTGCATATTTATATGTACCCATTGTTGAAAAATATGGATTAGCCACATCTATTTGTCCATCATAGGATTTACCAAAGGTACAATGATCAATCCAAACATTATCACTAAAGCCGACCTTAAAATAAGCCCAACCATAAGCATCATAATCTCCAACCTTACTAGCTGTTGTAAGACTAGAATCCTCCCATTGCCATATTTCATCCATTTCAAGATTTCTTACGGCAATATTCTTACTATAATTTATTTTAAATCCAGCATGAGTTATTTTTGAACCATTCTTTGAATAAATTAATAAATCTTTAGTTCTTTCAATAGCTATTTGAGAAATTCCATTCTCTTTAAACATTGTAGATTGTGTATAAGTATTATTAATATTAGCCTTTGGTGCAAAATTATTAACAATACTTAATGCTTTATCAGCATCTGATAACACATTATAGCCCAAATTTAAATCTTGAGTGATCTCTATAACATGAACCTTATTTTCTTTAGTTAATTCTTGAGTGAATGTTATCTCATCATATGGAGAATCCTCATAATACACCATTGTAGCAGTATATTTAGTATCATTTTCGTCCCATGGAGTATCTTCAGGAATCTTAGTGAATGTACCATCCTCATTTTTTAAATATAAACCCTTTGTGATGGCACTTTTCCAATTGGTTTCATTTTTTCTAACATTATTTCTTACAACATAATTGTTTTCAAGCTTTTCTGTTACAGTAGCAGAATATTCTATTTTTGCATCCATTAATGCATTTAAAAATTCAGATGGAGTAGATACAGTAACATAAGCACTAGTATTAACATATTGACTAAAATCAGGCATATCCTCAATTAAAAAGCCCTTAGCACCTTGATTAGCCAAATCAAGCTTATCCACTTCCTTAATAGGTACAGTATATGATGGAGTCGTAGAAGGTATACTTGTTGGTGTACTAGTTGGTATGCTTGTTGGTGTACTTGTTTCAGTAGAAACAGTACTAGAAATGCCTGTTAGTTTATTTATCTGTCCACATGAAGCTAAAGCAACAAGAGACAATATAGCACTAGATAATGCTATTATCTTATTTTTTTCATATAAAAATCTCCTCGAATAATAATATAAGAATATTATAAAACAAAATTCAAAAAAATCCAAAACATATTTATTATAAATGAAAAAGATAGGTAAATATTTACCTATCGAAAAATTTATTATCTATTATCAAAGCTATCATGCTTTGGATCATTGCAGGATAATATTGAAATCGTAACATTATCCATTTTAATACCTTCAATATTATTAATATGACCATATTCATGGGCTGTTATATTTATATTATTCATTCTAATATTTTTTATTTTTTCATCATTAAAGCCTAAAATAGTAAATGCTCTAGAGAATGAATCATAATCAGCAGTTATATTAGAATTAATATCATAAAAATATAAATCATTAACTATTGTATTAGAAAATGATTGATTATAATTATCTAATAATGGCATTAGACTAGTACTAATTTTTATTTTTGAATTCTTTGGTATTTCACATTTACAATATTCTGGATTCCAATCAAGATTAATATTAATTGGATATTTAACATTAGTCATTTTAATATTATTAAACTCTACTCTTTTAATATATCCTTTTCTAGCTACTGATGATTTAATTCTAAATCCACAATCACTACCATTAAATTCAATATCATGAATATGAATATTTTCTATTCCACCTGATACCTCACTACCAATAGTAATTCCATATCCTTGATTAATTTTACAATTTCTAACAATAATATTTTTAGAAGGTATACCTCTTTTTATACCGTCACTATCTCTTCCAGATTTAATAATAATATTATCATCATTACAGTAAGTAACACAATTATCAATTAAAACATTATTAGAAGAATCTATATCAATTCCATCTGTTGAAGGACCGTTTAATGATTCTGAATAAACATATGAATTATTAATAATTATGTGGTTTGAATATAAAATATGTATATTCCAAAAGCCTGAATCTTTCGATCTAATTCCATTAATAATAATATTATTAGAATTAGAAATCAAAATATTTCTAACTCTCTTACATTCATAATCACAAGCCCATCGCAAATTGTTTTCATCATAAACCCTACGCATGCCACCTTTTTGATCTTTTCCCCAATATTTCTGATACCAATATTCGCCAGCTCCTAATACTTCTCCTTTTCCATATATATGAACATTTGAAGCATCAATAATATTTAATATTGCAGGGTACCATGGCATATCAATACCAGCTACTCTTGTTTTTATTAAAGGATATAATGACTCATCAGCTATACCCTTAAGTATTGCTCCATCACAAAAATATAATTTTAAATTAGATTTTAAATATATTGCTGAAATTAAATAAATACCAGCTTCAATTTTAAGCATTTCTTTTTTATCACTTGCATAATCTATTATCTCTTGAAACTTATTAGTTACATCTATACTACCAGTATTATCAATACTAAATTCTTTTGTTGAAATCATTTTATAGCTCCTTTATTTAATATTTAAGATTCTTAAAAAAGTCATAATATTACCTTAACTACAGTCTCACCTTCTATTAAACAAAATTCAAAAAAGTCTGATTTTTTTGTATATAATACGAAAACAAAAATATTCAAATTAAACATCGCTTTATTACCATGTATATAATATCATAAAAATAGAAATAAATAAATAATTTTTAATAAAAAATTCATAATTTCTTAATGTTAATTTTTTTCATTTTGTGCTAATTTTTCCTTTTATTTTTTTAATATAGTACTACAATATTATCGCATATGGGGGTTTATCATGTCATATCAAGAGGAAAATATAAAGGAAATAGCATATTATCAAAAAAAATTAAAGAAAAATAAAGAGAAATTAGAAAAATTAAAGAAAAATAGATTTTATAATTACCTCTATGAAAAATTAACTAATGAAATATTATTATTAGAAAATATTATTAGTTATTATTCTTTATATTCTAAAAAAGAAGCTAAAGAAAAAAAAGCTTTAGCTAAAGAAAAGAAAAAACGATATCAAATATTAAATGGTAATATAATATCTACTATAATAATGATTTGTTTTCCTTTAGCATTATATGGATTCTTTAATAGCTTTTATTCCTTAATAGACTCTATGATGGCTTCATTCATAAAAAATCAAGCTACAGGTACAGGTTCTATTAACATTTCTAATGTAGCAGTAATCAGCCAAATAAAATCAATGATTTCTGCTTTTGGTGCTGGTATCGCCGGTGGTGGTGCAGTATTAGTATCTAGACATTATGGTAGTGGAGATATAAATAAAGCTAAAAAAGTAGCCTCCAATATGATGTTTATTAGCATTTTAGTATCATTAGCATTAATACTAATATTAGCTCCTCTTGCAAGCTTTGTATTAAAAATAGCTCAAGTACCTATTATTTCATTTGATACTATAATGTATTTTGAATTAATTTTAATTGAATTAATATTAGTAGCTATAAATAATATTTTTATTGGTCTTGAAAAAATTAAAGGTAATAGTAAAAAAATATTATGGCTTAATATTGGAGTATTAATAATTAAACTTATAATGAATGTAATCTTTATTTTTGGATTTAATGTAGATAAAATTATATTTTTAGAAATAGCTACAATAATAGGTCAAGCCTTCTTATTCGTTTTTGGATTAATAGCAATGTTTAAAAAAGGTAATTTACTACAAATATCTATTAATGATATGAAACCAAAAAAAGAGTTTGTTGTTCCAATATTAAAATTATCTATTCCTATTTTCTTAGGTAAATTTGTTATGAGTTTAGGAAAAGCGATAGTAAATGCATTATGTGGATTATATTATGAAGTAGCTACAGATGGATTAATTACTGGTGCTTTAGGTATTTCAAATAATTTATCTGGATTAGTTACAAGTACTACTAGTGTATTTGAAGATGGAGAAAGTACTATTGTTAGCCAAAATATTGGAAACAAAAATCTAAAAAGAACAATTAAGGTATTTGTAAGAACATTAATTGTAGTTGCAGTTATATCATTAATTGGATTTATATTAGTAAGATTTGTTTTCTTAGATTCCTTAACTAATTTATTTAATAAAAGTGGCAGTGACAAGATGAGTGATTATGTAAAAGAAATATTTGTTTATGACTGTATTTCTATTCCATCATTAGGCTTAACTAGTGCATTATTAGGGTTATTATATGGTTATGGAAAAACATTTTTATCTAGTATATTAAACTTTTCAAGAATAGGTATTAGAATTATATCTCTTATAATCTGTCATGAAGCTGGACTTGGATATCAAGCAGCAGGTATTTCAATGGGAATATCTAATGTATTAATTGGTATATTATCATTAATATTCCTTATAATATTCTTAATTTCTTTATATAAAAAGGGATATAAAGGGATGAAAATTTCAGATAGTGAACCAATAAATCATGGCTTATCATTTGAATAATAAAAAGCTGAAGAAATTAAAATCTTCAGCTTGTTTTTTTATTCTTGATTTGCCTTTATAACCTCAGTATAAGCCATAATTAATGGTCCTACACCTTTAGCATCATTTTCTACTATTGGTTCAGAAATATAATATTCGTAGCTGCCATCACGACGTAAATTATTTTCAGGTCCTAATCCTGCAACTAAGCAAATTCCACCTAAATTCAAATCCCCATCTTCATTAACTGATAAATATTTTTTACAAATTCCATCAAAAATTCCAAGGCCAATTTCTTTGTATCTTTCTGGTAATACGTTTAATCTAACACCCTTTAATATTGCATAAGCAATCATGGAAGATCCTGATGTTTCTAAATAATTACCTTCTCTATTAGGGAAATTTGGCACTTGCCAGAACATTTTAGAATCCTTATCCTGATATAATAAAATACCATCAATTGTTTCTTTTAATAGTGACATAATGGTATGATATTCATCATACATTTGTTCATCCATATAGCCTAATACATCTACTAGGCCAACTGTAAACCAACCAATACTTCTTAGCCAGAAGTTTTTAGATAATCCAGTTTTTTTATCTGCCCAGAACATTTCTCTTGAACTGTCATAACCATGATAATATAATTTAGCTTTTTCATCAAACATTAGTTTTCTAACATTTTGAAATTGATTAATGATATCCTGATAATCCTTTTTATTTCTTAATGTTTGATATCTAGTATAGAATGGCTGCATCATATATAAGCCATCTAACCAAACTTGATTAGGATATATCTTTTTATGCCAAAAGTTTCCTTCCTTTGTTCTTGGATGAGACTTAACCTGTGTATATGTTAATTCTATAGCCTTACTATATTTTTCATCATTAGTTAATTCATATAAATCAAATAATATTCTTGATTCACATACATCATCTGTTGAATACTTTTCTGGTTCATAACCACGAATAGTACCATCTTCAAATACATAATAATCTACAAAGCTCTTAACAAAATTAATATATTTTTCATCCTTTGTTGTTTTGTACATTTCTATTAATGAGCTCATCATACAACCATCAATATAGTTCCATGCAGGCTTTTTTCCATGCCTTATTGACTCTATATTCCAAAGTGGCATATCAGGACTTGATGTCATTAACTTATCAATATATTTATTAATTATTTCGTACATAAAAAACCTCCGCAGTAATCTAATAATATTATACAAAAAGGAGGTTTATTTTACAATGATTTTAAATAATTTATTAATTATATCTAATTATTTTACAATATATGATAAGTATGATGAATTCACATTATTCGAAGTTTTATATATTTCTTCATCAAAAAATATATTTTTATTTATTACATTAAAACCTAAACCTCTAAATAATTCTATCACATCATTATTATCAGCTATACAAATAATTTCATTAATATTAATATTTTTTGATAAAGATATTAATTCTTCTACCATATCATTTAAATAATTACTATTAATACTCTTTCTAAACACAAAATACCTAATTAGACCTTTGTTATTATATACCTCTATAGAAATATTTCCAATAATATTAGCATCATCCATAATAACAATTGAATTTTCTAATATTTCTTTACTTATTTCCTTTATTGAAGGAATACATTCTAAAAAGGTCTTTAATAAATTGATATCATTATTTCTAATTACAGAAATACTCATTTTATTTCTCCTTTAGTAAATAATTCATAAAAGAAGCTTTTATATTTTATTTCCTCCTCACTAGAGATTCCTAAGAATTCTGGGTAAATGGTGCCCCACCAATTACTTCCTTTTCCTTCTCCAATCACGATATATAATGTATAAGCTCCTTCATCCTTTATTGCATTATCATTATATGTTTTATTATAAAGGGTATGATAATCAAAACTAACTTTAACATCATAATCTCTTAATACATATTCTAATTTCCCCAAATTATTATTAATTTCTTCCATAGTGGAGCTATAGCTTTTTCTATCTAAGGAAGCTATATATCCAATAGTAATTTTTTTTACTTCATTTTTTAATTCTTTATCTTCTAATTTGTCACTATTAGGTATAACTCTTACTCTAATTTCTTTTTCATTATTATAATTAATATAAAATATAGATAAAAATAAAATAATAATTATTGATAACATTAACTTTCTCATAAAAAATACCCCCAAGGGTATTATTTGCCACTTAGGGTATATTTATTCATTTAATGTTTTTTTTATTTCTTCTTCTGTTATACTACCAGCTCTTAATAATTTAACATCCTCAATAATAGAAACCACAGTAGATGATAAATTACTAGAATCTTCACTAGAATAATATATCTTATCAACTATATTATTATATTTTTCAACAATCTCTTCATACTCATTTAATGGTTTTTTTCCAGAATCATTTACCGAAGTTGTAAGCATTGGTCCATTTTCTTTTAAAATTTCTAAAGATAATTTATGATTAGGAATTCTTATTCCTATTGTCTTATAGCCTATTTTATTAGTTACTTCTTCTTTAGCCTTTAATATTAAGGTTAAAGGACCTGGTAAAAATTTATTTATTAATTTAAAAGCAGCATCGTTAATAT
Organism: Anaeroplasma sp.; assembly: GCA_045124155.1. Lineage (GTDB taxonomy): Bacteria > Bacillota_I > Bacilli_A > Acholeplasmatales > Anaeroplasmataceae > Anaeroplasma. Next base: position 11,519 of record JBGVLG010000012.1, on the reverse strand, counting down.
ATGCAATACTATTTATTTGATTAATATCATAACATAAACAAGCTAAGGGCTTATCATAGCTTCTATTCTTTATTTTATATATTTTTTTTATTCCTTCTATATCAAATATTTTAGTTCCTATTCCATATACCGTATCAGTAGGAAATATTATCACTCTTGCCATTTAAAATCACCAACATAAATAAAAGTCATTCTATCTCTTCCTTCTAAATCCTTTATTACTTCTACCTTAGAATTAGGAAAATATGTATTTGCAAGTTTAATCATTTCTTCTTTTTTATCATAGCCATGTTCAAAAGCGATAATTGCTTTTTTCTTTAAATAATTCTTTACATTTTTTAGAATAATTCGATAGAATTTCATACCATCCTCACCACCAAATAATGCAATATTTGGCTCATTGTCTTTTACTAAAGACATTACCTCCTCATTATCAGGGATATAAGGAGGATTAGATACAAAAATATCAAATTTTTTTCCCTTTAATGGCTCTAGCATATCGCCCATAAGAAATGTTACTCCGGCATTGAATTTTTCATTATTCAGTTTTGCTACCTTTAATGCTTCTTTTGAAATATCAGTAGCTACTACATGCATATGCTTTTCTTCTTTGGCTAGGGCTATTGCGATGCATCCTGAACCTGTTGCTAGATCACATACATCAACATCTTTTTTACCAAAATGCTCATCATAGCGATATAGGATATTTTCTACTAACTCCTCTGTTTCATATCTGGGAATTAAAACATCTGGAGTAACTATAAGATCATAGCCGTAAAAACAACTAGTTCCAATTAAATATTGAATCGGTTTATTTTCATTTAAATATTGACTCCATAATTCATTAAATCTATTAATCTCTTCATTTGATATTTCATCATTCATTTTTATATATAAAGCTTGAGTTTCAAGGTTTAATACATGTTCTAATAGTAATACTACTGCACTTTCTTCTTTATCATTTTCTAATGCTTCATTTTCTTTGATTCTAATAAATTCTTGAATTTTCATACAGTTCTCCTTTTCTATTTATTTTCTAGTAAATTATAATATATTTCAGGTTCTATTTCAAATTTTTAAAGATATTAATAAAAAAAAATAAGATATTAATTGTTTCGCAGTCGAATAATGTTTTAATATAATTAAATTATATTCATAAATTCTATTTGCATATAATTAATAATTTGAAATTTTTTATTAAAATCTCTTAATAAAAATATTTTATCTATAAAAAAAAGAAATTACCATATTGATAATTTCTTCATTTATAATTATATTTTCTTAACCTGTTTAAAGTTAAACTCCATTGGAGTAAGACGACCAAACATTTCAATAAGAACTGTTAATTCTTCCTTCTCAGCAGCAATCTGTGAAACATCACCAATCATACCCTTAAATGATCCATCAATAATTTCAACACGATTACCAACCTCAATTTCAAATTTAGGCTTAGTAATAAGTCCAAGTTTTCTAAGTATTTCATCCATTTCATTCTTTGGAACTGGAACTGGCTTTGCTCCTCCACCTGATGATCCTAGGAATCCAGTAACCTTTGGTGTATTACGAACCATAAACCAAGCTTTTTCATCCATTTCACCATCAACTTCCATCTCAACGAAAACATAACCTGGGAACATTTTATTAACCTTTTGCTTGATATTTCCCTTCTTATCCTTAACTTCTTCAATTTCCTCAGGAACTAATACCTGATAAACCAAATGAGTCATATTCATTGATTCAGTACGACGCTCAATATCTTGCTTAACAGAATTCTCAAATCCAGAATAAGTAGTTACAACATACCATCTTTTCATATTACACCTCTTATAGAATTAAAGCTAAAATTTCAGTAATAAATGAATCATATAATAGGAATAATAATGTAAAAATTATTAAAAATAAAAATACACGAACAGTATTGCCTAAAAATTTATAACCTGTTAACCAAGAAATTCTTCTAAACTCAGGAAATGCTGGTTTAAAGAATGGATAAACAGAATATAATAATCCACCAGCACCTAATACTACCAATATCCAAGCAAATAATGTTGGTATACTACCAATAACAGGTATATTTTCTTTAACTACTAATGTTCCACTTAGCATTAAACAACCTAAAATTAATACCACAAGTGAAAAGAATAAACTTACATAGCTTTCCCATTTATGTTCTTCCTTGATATATTCCCATACACGATATATACCAAGACGTTCATTTTTTTCATTTTTCTTTTCAATTTGTTTTTGAATTTTCTTCTCTACTTCATTTTTTACAGATTTTTCACTAGTTTCTTCTACAACCTTTGTTTCTTCAGCCATTTAAATTCCTCCTTACCTTGATTCTTTATGAATCGTATATTTATTACAATTTTTACAATATTTTTTCAATTCAATTCTTTCTACCTGTTTTTGAGGATTCTTAGATGTGGTGTAGTTGCGACTTAAGCATTCCTCACATATTAGTATAACCTTTTCTCGCATATTACCCTCCATTTTTTCCAAAATAAAAAAACCTCTTATCCAGGCTCTATGGATATTTTATAATAAGTATATATTTAAGTCAATCTTTTTTTTATAAATTCAACCATTTTTAGATATCTTAAATATGCAGTACTATAAGATATATTTTTTTTCTCTGCATATTGAACAAGGGTTAAATTTTCATAAAATATTTTTATAAACATATCATAATATTGAGTATTCTCAAGCATTATTTTAACGTTATCCATTAATCCATTTTTAGTATCATGCAATGAATCTAGGGTATTATAATTATCTATAAAAATCATTTCTTCATAGTAATGATTTTTAAATAAATGATAATATTTTCTTTTTAGGGCAACAATAAAATATGAATAAAAGCATATCCCAAAATCATTATTATATTTTTTGATGCAATCATATAAAACCATTCTGCCTTCTTGAATTAAATCATTTATTTTATCCCCATTAGGATATAAATTAATCGCAATTTTTTTTATTAAACAATCATATTTCTTAAAAAAATAATTCAACGCTTGTTCATTTCCATCTTTAATTAAATATAATAATTCATAATCGTTATAACAATCATATCTTTTCACCATTATTTATTAATGATTGTAGTACAATTGCTGTACTCACAGAAGCATTCAAACTATTCACATGGCCAATCATTGGTATAGAAATTAAATAGTCACATGATTTAAGTAATGTTTTTGACATTCCAAATCCTTCAGAGCCAATAATTACAACAAGTTTACGGCTTTTATCAATCATTTCAAGATTAGTATCTCCCTTAGCATCAGTACCACAAATCCAAAAACCCATATCTTTTAATCTAATAATAGTATTGTTTAAACTATTACAATACATAATTCGAGTATATTCTATAGCTCCTGTAGAGACATGTGCTACTGTTTCATTAATAGAAACACTTCTATTCTTTGGAAGAATAACCAAATCAAAACCAAAGGCATCAACACTCCTTAAAATAGCTCCTAAATTATGAGGATCCTCTATTCCATCGAGAACTAATATTCTTCGCTTATTAGAAAATAGAATTAAATCTTTATCCTCATAATAATAATAATTTTCTCTATAAGCTCCATAGCCTTGATTAGAACTTCCAAATTCTTTATTCATTCTATCCTTTGAAACTAGCTCATATTGATAATTATTTTTCGCAATATCTAATATGTTTTTATCTTTATTAGTTATTGAATCTAATAAAAATAGCTTTTTAATAGGGGCATTTGCCCTTATTGCTTCATATATACAATTTTTTCCATAAATTTTTATCATATTAGTCACCATTGATACAAAGAGATTATAGCATGAATAAATAATTAATTAAAGTCAATTTTTTTTAAAAAATCCATGAGAATTTCATGGATTAAAATACTAATATTTAATTTTTCTTAATTCTGCTAATTCCATTACAAGTTTTTCAGTTTTATCCCATCCTAAGCATGGATCAGTAATTGATTTTCCATAAATACAATCTCCAACCTTTTGACATCCATCTTCAAGATAAGATTCAATCATTAAACCTTTGACCAACTTATTAATTTCAGGATTATGCCTTGTTGAATGTAGTACTTCTTTTGCAATTCTTATTTGTTCTAAATAATTCTTATTTGAATTAGAATGATTACAATCTACAATAACTGCAGGATTTTTAAATCCTGATTTTTTATACAATTCTGAAAGTTCAATTAAATCCTCATAATGATAATTTGGGTGAGAAACACCCTTTTCATCAACATAACCACGTAGTATTGCATGAGCTAAAGGATTTCCAGTGCTCTCAACCTCCCAATTTCTATAAATGAATGTATGTGGATGTTGAGCAGCATTAATAGAATTCATCATAACTGATAAATCACCAGAGGTAGGATTTTTCATGCCAATTGGCACATCAGCACCAGAGGCAGTCAATCTATGTTGTTGATTCTCAACAGATCTAGCTCCTACTGCTACATATGATAAAATATCATTTAAAAATCTATGGCTTTCTGGATATAACATTTCATCTGCTGTAGAAAATCCAGTTTCCTTAATAACCTCCATATGTAGCTTTCTAATAGAAATTAAACCCTTAAGCATATCAGGACTTTCATTTGGATCTGGCTGATGTAGCATACCTTTATACCCAGCGCCTGTAGTTCTTGGTTTATTTGTATAAATTCTTGGAACAATAAAAATTTGATCCTTTACCTTTTCTTGTAAATCCCTTAATCTATGAACATAATCCATTACTGCATCCTCTCTATCTGCAGAACAAGGACCAATAATTAATAATAGCTTATTACTCTTTCCAGTAATAATATTTTTAATTTCTTCGTCATTTTTCTTTTTTATTTCTAAAAGGTTATCATCTAAAGGATACATTTCTTTAATTTCCTTAGGAATTGGTAACCTTCTTTTAAAAATCATATTCATAAAATAAATCACCTCATAACTAGTCAAGGATTATTTTAACATTTTTAAATTAAATTGTCTATTAATATTTTGTTTTAAAAAAAAAGGAAATTAAATAATTTCCTATCTTTTATTAATGACTAACAAACTGATGATCAAAGTCAATTACTAAATTATAATTACATTCATTACCTAATTTTTCTTCAATCATTTTCTTAATTTCTTCATTGCTATATTTAAATTTATAAGGTACTACTACATCAAATAATAAAGTTCTTGAATGGCTTTTTGTAATAGTTCTTAAATCATGAAATGATAATTCATTATCTATGTTTTTAATAATAATTTTTAATTTTTCTTTAATAGTAGTTAATTCAGGATCATTTAATACTATAGGATCCATATGAATAGTTATCTCTACTCCATATTTTTTCTTTACATTATTTTCTATACTATCAATAAGCTCATGGCTTTCTAATACATTAGCTTCTGAATCAACCTCAACATGAATTGTCATAAAACATTTTGTAGGTCCATACATATGGCACATTAAATCATGAACTCCATATACACCCTCAAAACTTAAAATATATTCAACAATTTCCTTAACAAATTCATATTCTACGGTTTCTCCAATTAAAGGGCTAGTAGCCTCTTTAATCATAAATATACCAGAAATAATAATAAATATAGAAACTAAAGTACCTAAAACGCCATCTAATGAAAATGGAATATTTGGCCATAATAAAGTAACAATTGTTCCAATTAAAATAGCTGTGGTAGAAATACAATCATTTCTACTATCTTTTGATGTAGCTACTAACGCAACAGAATGAATTATTTTTGCCATTTTACTATAAAAATATGCCATCCAAAGCTTAACTAATATTGAAATTGCCAAAATACCAATAGAAATATATTTAATTAACTGACTAGTTTCTTCTTGAGGATTATTAATTATCTTTTCTATTGAAGAAACAAATAGGCTCCCTCCAACAAAAATAATAACGATCGAAATAATTAATCCAATTATATATTCTATTCTTTCATGACCAAAGGGATGTTCCTTATCTGCAGGTCGCGATGCCATCTTAAACCCTATACAAGAAGCAATATTTGATGACATATCTGATAAATTATTAATTGAATCAGCTAAAATTGATATACTATTTGAAAAAATGCCAGCTAATAACTTTACAGCAAATAGAAATAAATTTGAAATTGCTCCAACTATAGAGGCAAGTAATCCATGCTTTTCTCTGACTTTAGAATTATTAATATCATTATAATCTTTAATAAATAGTTTTCTTAATAAATTAACCATAATATAACACCTTCGTGAAATAAATTATATCACTATGAAAATAATATTTCAATTGAATGGATAACTAATCTTATATAAAATGGTAAACCTAAACTAACTAATAATATGAAAAAAAAATACAAATAATAACAATGGTGTTATTATGAAGAAAAAATATTTTATTATAACAATTATTATAATATTTTTATTATCATTTAAAGAAGAAATAAATATGAATAATAGAATTATAATTTATGATTCTAATAATAATGAATTAGCTTATTCAATAAATAATAAATATTCAAATAAAATTGAGATAAACAAAATAAATAATAAACAAATATCTTATATTTTAGAAATAGAGGATAAAAATTTTTTTAATCATAAGGGGGTTAATTTAAAAAGTACATTTAGAGCTATTTATAATACTATATTCAATAAACAAATTGAGGGCGGTTCTACTATTACTCAACAAATGATAAAAAATATTTATTTGAATAATTCTAAAAGTATTAAAAGAAAAGCCAATGAAATAATGTTAGCTTATAATATAGAAAATAAAATGACTAAAGAAGAAATATTAAGCGATTATCTATCAAGTATTTATTTTGGTAATAATATTTATGGATTAAATAATGCTTCACATTATTATTTTAATAAAGAGTATTATAATCTAAGTGATGATGAATTAATATCATTTATTGCTTTATGGAATTCTCCATCAATTTTTTCAGATAATATGAATAAATGGATATCTAAAAAAAATCAAATATTAGAAAAATTATATAATAATAAATTAATAACCACTGATAATTATAATAAAATGAAAAATCACATTAATTTAAAAATCAATAAAGAATATATTCCTAGTTCGAGATTATTTTATTTAGATCAAGTAATAAAAGAATTTAATGGTATGAATATTAAAAATAAAGAAAATGATATCATATATATTTATACTAACTATGATAAAAGACTGGAAACTATATCTTGTAATCAAAATTATTCCATGATCATTACAAATAAAAATGGATATATTATAAATTGTATTGGTAATAATAATTATTATAATTCATCATTTTCTATATGTATGAATGGAAAAAGGGATATAGGGTCCACAATAAAACCATTATTATATTATGAGTCTATTAAATGTGGGATGGAAAATGCAAAATATAATAGTAAATTACTTAGTATTAAATATGATAATAATACTATAACAATAGAAAATAACAATAATAGATATTATGGTTCTATCGATTTAAAAACAGCCATTGCAGTATCTGATAATCCTTATGCAGTATTAACGCATTTAAATTTAGGAATGAATACTTTATCAAATCATTTAAAAAAGTATAATATAAAGTCAAATCCCTATCCATCCTTAGCTTTAGGAAGTGTTGGAATATCATTATATCAATTAAATAATATTTACACTCAATTTTTTAACGATGGTATATATATGCATACTAGATTCATTAATAGAATAATAACAAATAATATCAATTATAATTATAAAGTAAAAAAAGAAATACTATTAAATAAAAATATTTGTAATAAAATTAAAAATTATTTACAATATCCTTTTGATAATAATATAAAATATTCTACTTTAGGGGATATTTCAAAATTAGTTAATTGTAAGCTATATGGTAAAAGTGGTTCTACCCTGTATGACTCTTATATTATAGGTTTTAATGATGATTATTTAATTAGTATCTGGAGTGGAGATATTGATGGGAAACAAATTGATAGTAATTTTGCAAGAAATAATAATAAAGATATATTTATTAAATCAATAAATATTCTATATAAATAAAAAACTATCCACTTTTATGGATAGTTCAACTACTAGTATACCCATGCAGCTCCTACTAGAACAATTAAAATAAATAAAACTAAAATGAAGGCAAAACCACCTGATTGAGTGCCTTTATCTGTATTATTTGTATTGCAACAAACTGCCATATTATCACCTCAATATAGAGTATGATTATATGGTTATTTTTGTTAAGGCATTTATACTAGATAAATTTTAAAAGGAAGGTTATTGTATTATCTATAGACTTTCTATATATTTTTATTGTCGTAGAATCGCTTAAAAGCATTAGATTTAATTTATAAGAAATATCATTTGAATTATTTACTGGATTACTACCAATCTCTAAAATAACATCTGATGGTTTTAATCCTATACTATCTGCAACGCTATCTTCTGTTACTCCTGTAATTATTATATAATTATATTTATTTTCTATTGTTGGTAAATATTGATTATACTTTTCATAATTTGAGTTTTGTAATAATGTATTGATTGTTGTCACTGTAATACCTACTAATGGTCTTGTAATATCTCTTTTTAATGACATAATATCATTAATAGATTTATTTACTATTTCTAATGGTATTGCATAACCCATACAATCTACAGGTACCTGAGTTGTACCTGAAGAATAGGTATCCTTTTTATAAACCAAGCCAATTAATTCGCCATTTAGATTAAATAATCCTCCACCTGAATTTCCAGAATTTACTGGAGTATCTATTGAAATATTTAAACAAGATATATTTGAAATAACTCCTGAAGTCAAATTATTGTAATGCTCTACTAAATCCAATGGACAACCTATTGCTAAAGCAGTTTGTCCTATAGATAATAAGATATTTAAATTAATATTATTAATATAAATTGATTCCTTTAATTTTGGAAAAGAATCTAATGAAAAGGAAATTACTGCAATATCATTTTTAGAATCTTTTCCAATAATAGTTGCATCTACATAAATTCCATTATCAAAATAGGCTTTAACTAAAATAGCTTCATCAACTACATGTTCATTAGTTACTGCATAATATATTCCATTTTCTTCTTTAAATATTACTCCTGATCCTGTTGAATAGGTAGATTCATTTTTACAATATATCCCAATACACCCCTTAGAAACTTTATTATATACTTCTGTTATTGAACTAGAGATTTGAGAAACTTCTACCTCTTCATCTATTGTTGTAACTTTATTAGTAATATTATGAATAATAAAGCTTGGGTCTTCTTGGCTACAAGAAGATAAAGAAAAAACAAATAATATAAACAATAAAAAAATATTAATTTTAAATTTCATTCAAATCACTCCAATCCAAATAAATTTATTGCGTTTTTTGTAGTAGCATTTTCAATTTCTATTGAAGAACATTCCCTAATGTTTGCGATTTCTTCACATATATATTTTATATAGCTAGATTCATTTCTTTTACCTCTAAATGGGGTAGGAGCTAGAAATGGACAATCTGTTTCAATTAATAATTTATCTATAGGTATATTTTGGGCAACAAGTTTAGGAACTCTTGCATTTTTAAAGGTTACCGGGCCTCCTAAAGAAATATAAAAGCCAAGCTTTATATATTCATTTGCCATTTCTAAAGAACCACTATAACAATGCATAACTCCTTTTAATTTTCCATTAAAAGATTTTATAATATTATACGTATCTAAATCAGCATCTCTTGAATGAACAATTATTGGAAGATTTAATTCTATTGCCAAATTACACTGAAGTATAAATAATTGTTTTTGTTCTTCTTTATTATCAATACCATAATGATAATCTAATCCACATTCTCCTATTGCATAAATTCTTTTATCATTAATAAATTCTTTGAATTTAATGAAATCATTATAATAATTTTTAGTAGCTTCACTAGGATGAAGACCATAAGTAGGATAGAAAATCTTATATTTATTTGATTTTTCAAATACTAATTGATTAGTTTCGAAAGAAAAGCCTACTAATATTATTTTATTAACATTATTAGCTATAGCTCTAGCTATACAATCTTCTATATCATCATTAAAATCATCTTCAAATAAATGACTATGAGTATCTATCATAGATTTCATCTCCTTTTTAAATTTATATTGATTATAATACAAAATGGATAGATATTCAATTTTAATTATCCGTCAATTTTTTCTAAAATTCGCTATAAATATTGAAAATAAAGTTTTGATATAATATAATTAAAATATTAAAGGAGATATAATAAAATGAAAAAGTTTTTTTCTGAATTTAAGAAGTTTATTTCTCGTGGTAATGTAATGGATATGGCAGTCGGTACCATTGTTGGTGCTGCGTTTACTGCAATTGTTACAGCTTTATCAAACGGTATTTTAAAGCCAATTATTAATATGGTTTTATATTACTGCTTTGGAGGAAATAAAGATGCATTATCAAAAATGTATACAGTTTTAGTTCCTGTTATGAAGATTGAAGATGGAGTTGAGGTTTTAGATCTTGCAAACTCAATCTATATTGACTGGGGTGCATTTATTAGTGCAATCATTAATTTCTTATTAGTAGCATTTGTTTTATTCCTAATTATTAAAGCATTCAATAATATCAAGGATTCTGCTGAAAATGCAAAGAATCTTGAAAAGAAGATTGAATTTAAACAATCTAAGGGTATTAAGCTTAATAAAAAGGAAACTGCTTATGTAGCTGAACGAGCAAGAATTAAAGAAGAGGAAGCTAAGAAGGCACTTGAGCCTAAACCAGAGCCTACTCCAGATCCAGTTGTTGTATTACTAGAAGAAATCCGTGATTCTTTAAAAAAGTAATCAAAAAAATTAGCGAAGATTAATTTCTTCGCTTTTTTTATATCATAAATATAGAATTAACAGGCTCTTTAAAATCTAAGGTAGGTAGTTGACCTTTTCCAATCTAAGGTTGTTAGATTATTTCTATCCCCTTCCAAAGTGAGGTAGGTATTTTTTTATCAATTCTATCCAATCTGAGGTTGGTACTTATTTTAAAAAAAGTATATCTCCTTTATAATTGAAGTGATCAGCTACAATAGGAAGGAGATATACACTATGTATTATAAATCATTAATTGAAACTTTAAAAGATGAAGATACAGATAATCGTATTATTTTAAATGAGCAGGTTACTGATACTAATAATTGTTATATTGATATAACATTAGTTCCTAAGGATATCACTATTTGTCCTAACTGCTCTTCTACTAACGTTATTAAATATGGTAAAAAGGATAGAGTCATTAAAGATGACTATCTAGCAAATAGGCCAACATTTATTACTATTCATTATAATCGTTTTAAATGTAAGGATTGTTTGAAATTGTTTAATAATACTTTACCCTCATTAAACCCTAAACTATAGAACAGTACTTTATTTCAGGGCATAATTATCAAATTATTTAAGGATAATATAGATAAAATTAATGTGACTAATCAAATTATTAAAGGAAATTAGTCACATTAATTTAGGGAATTATTAGAATGGTAATTCGCTTGG
>JBGVLG010000011.1:0-2877 GCA_045124155.1 Anaeroplasma sp. | reverse complement strand
AATACTAAGTTAGTTTCATCTTTTGATACTCCTATATTAGTTCCGCATTTTATAAATTGTTGATAAAATCTAAGAGTTTCATGTGAACAATCTATGCATTCACCGTAACTGTTATTTATAAATTCTGATCCAACTGATTCTTTCATTTCTTCAAAATATCCATTCTCATAAGCTAAGTGTTTTAACGCATCAAATCTTGCTCCATTTACTCCACATTCTCTTAAATCTATTAAATAATTAAATTGTAATTTTCTTAACTCTTTGCTTGATAAATTTAATGCTGGTAAACCTCCAAGTGATAAATGAGTACATTCCCATCCACTATTATAATCTCTTATATCTGTAAATGAAGTATCATACCATAAATCTTTTATGTTTCTAATCTCTGAATCTACTTTATCAGATATATCATTATGCATATAATTTGCTACATGATGGAATACTACATCTACTATAATATCTATTCCTATTTCTTTAGCTGCTGAACATAGTTCCTTTAATTCTTCTCTATTTCCTAATGGATTGCCTATCTTGTAATTAGTTGGTTGATAGTATATCCAGAAGTGGCCATTATTTTCTTTTATTCCTTGGAGTGGTGATGTTTGTATTGTATTAAACCCAGCTTTCTTTATTTCTCCTAGATTGTTTTTTATATCCTTTAATCTCCAGTCTAAAGCTTGAAATATTATTTTTCTCTTCATAACTCCCCAATCCTTTCTATTTCATTATTTCATTATAAATTTCCGGGTAAACTTCTTTCCATGCATCTTCATGATAAGCATTAACGGCACCAAAATTTGCATCAAATACCTTTTTAACTTCATGTCCTGTTTCTAAACTAGCTGCTTTTAATTTCTTCCAGCTATAATCTTTCCAAGATGTATTTGTCATTATTGCAGTTCTTTTGATTGACCACCATTGTTTATCTTTTTGTAGCTGTATATTAGCTTCTTTAAGTTCTGCTTTAATTGGTGCTGCTTCTATTTCGTGTAGTTTTTTAGATGCTGCTATTGCTTTTTCTCCACCGTTATAAATATCTAGTAGAAGCTGTGCTTTATTATCTATAGCTTTTAACTTCTTTTCACATTCTATAAAGTATAATCTTGCTTGTTTTCCTTTTTCTGTTCTTTGTATCATGCTTAATTCTTTTGCCATATCAATACTAATTGCATAATCAGTGCATTCTTGTAAATTCATAGGGTGGACAAATTTGACCGGGGTATAATCTATATTTTCTTCAAAGCCATATTCACACATTCTAGGAAACCACTTTCTAAAATCTGTTTTAATTTCTAAAAACTCATGTAATTCTCTACCGCTTACTAATTGTTTCCCTTCTTCATTAGTTGTAATTTTTATTAAATCACTCATACTCAATACCACCTTTATAATTATTCTTCTATAACCTTATTGATTGCATATTTGACTAGATCAGTTATTGTCAATCCTTTTTCTGCAGCTAAGTCTTTTATTATTTTCTTTTCATCTTTAGTTAATCTTAATCTTATTGATTCATCTTTTATTTCAGTTTTAAATTTTAATTTCTCCATTTATATCACCTCCTTGATTATATATTACCACTTTTTGTTATCACCTGTCAACGGTTTTTGTAATCTTTCTGCGACAAAAAAGAGGGAATAAATCCCTCTCTATTTTAATAATTGTTTGCTATTCTATCCCAATTTATTTTGTTTTTCTTGTAATAGACTTCTTCAAGCTGTTCTAATGTAAATCCTAAGCATAAACCTAATGCTATTGTATCTCCTAATACAGTGCCGTATATAGTAAAGCATTTATCTATTATTTCGTATAGATCATACTTGGCATAATCTTTAAATTCTTCTTCAGTAACTTCTTTGAAATTATAATTTTTAATCTCATTTTCTAAACTTAATGCAAAATGTAAACAATCAGCTATTTCCTCTAATAATTTATTTATATCTATAATTCCTTTATTTTTCTTCCAGTACTTGAATGATTTCCACTCCTGCAAAGCTTCTCCAAGTTCCACTCTATATGCAGTTTTGATTTGATCTATAGGATATTCTTTCAATCCCCCTTTTTGAAATAACGCTGTATCTAATTCTTTTTGAGCTTCTAACATCTTTTTTATATTCATTCAATCACCTCATTAATTTTCTTTTCAATATCATTAATATTATCTAACGTGTTAAATTTTATCCTGGTGGTTTTTATATTATCATCTTTTTTATATTCTATAATGTATTCTTCATGTGGTAAGCTAAAATATTTTAATATTTTCTTTTGTTTAAAATATCTATTTAATATATTACTTACTCTTAACATATTATTTCTCCATTCCCTTCCAAAGTCTATCAATAACTTTCTTGTAAACCATCATTATTTCATCAAACTCTTCTTCTGTTAATAATCTTCCTAAACTTCTTGTAGTTCCAAGTAAACCTCTTTGTTTCACATTATCTATCGTTTTATAATTAACTTTTATATTTTCTTCTTTCATGCTATCCCTCCATTTCTTTTTGAATTTCTTTTCCTAATACCACTTGTTGTCTAACATCAAATAAACATCTTAATAATTCATCTGAACAATTCCCACGCACTTTTTTAATAGCACTATCTACATATTCAAGAATTACATATTTATCAAAATTTTGTTCACGATAATAATTAACTCTTCTAACTGTGGCACTCAATACCACTCTTTCTGTACTAGTCAACATATTCATCCCCTTCACCGGCAAATTGTGATAATATTAATACTATAGCAGCACATAAACATAAGAAACCTAAAATTTTATACATATATTTTACCTCCTAGTTTTATTTATTTTAATAACTCCTTTCTTGTATCTGGAATTTGTATTAAGAAGTTAACTAAATACTCATATTCTCCTC
>JBGVLG010000010.1:0-2628 GCA_045124155.1 Anaeroplasma sp. | reverse complement strand
ACTCTTTTCAATATGATTATATCACAAATACCCGATTATGAGAACAATGCAATCAAAAAAAATAAGATGATTATATTTCAAATCATCTTACAAAAAGCTTTTTGATTATTCTAGTTCTATACCCTATCAAGCGTAAGAACCTTAATTAAACTGGAGTAAATTATTAGATTACTTTATATTTGCAACACGTACAGTGTCTCTTGCAATCATAACCTCTTCATTTGTAGGAATGATATAAAGCTTAATCTTAGAATCCGGTGTAGAAATTAATCTTTCATCTGAGAAAGTATCATTTAATTTTTCATCAATCTTAACACCTAAAACACCTAATCTATTAGCAATATTTAAACGTAAATGCTTTAAATTCTCGCCCATACCAGCTGTAAATGCAATAACATCACAGCCGCCCATATATACATAATATGCAGCGATATAATCAACAATTCTCTTAGCTTGAACATCGAATGTTAATTTACATCTATGATCGCCCTCATTCATACCTTGGGTAACATCACGAGCATCATTAGAACGTCCTGACATACCTAAATATCCTGACTTCTTATTTAAAATAGTAACAACCTCTTGTGCTGTCTTGTTTTCCTTTTCACAAATGTAAGAAACTACAGTTGGGTCTAAATTACCAGAACGAGTTCCCATAGGAATACCCTCAAGTGGAGTTAATCCCATTGAAGTATCAACACATTTTCCACCCTTAACAGCAGAAATAGAAGCACCATTACCTAAATGGCATACAATAGTCTTAGTATCCTCAAGTGGCTTACCAATTAATAGAGCAGCACGTTGAGAAACATATTTATGAGATGTACCATGAGCACCATATTTACGAATACCATACTTTTCATACCACTCATATGGAGTTGCATACATATAAGCCTCTTCAGGCATTGTTTGATGGAATACTGTATCAAAAACAACTACTTGTGGAACATTTGGTAATGCATGTTGGAAAGCCTTTATACCAATAATATGAGCTGGGTTATGTAAAGGAGCTAAATCCTTTAATTCATCAATCTTTGCGATAACCTCATCATCAACTAATGCAGAATCCTTAAAATATTCTCCACCTTGTACTACACGGTGACCAACACCTGAAATTTCATCTAATGATTTAACAATACCCTTAGATACTAAAGTTTCAAGTAATAAAGCAACACCCTCAGCGTGAGTAGGTAATACAGGATGTGTTTCTTCCTTTTTTCCATTATATTTAATAGTGAAAATACCTTCAGCTAATCCAATTCTTTCCATTACTCCTGATGTAATTACTGTTTCTTCTGGCATCTCTAATAATTGAAATTTAATTGAAGAGCTACCAGCATTTACTGCCATAATCTTTGCCATTTTAAATTCCTCACTTATTTATTATTATAATTATTTTTCTCAAACCACGCTTCAATATCAATTAAAGATTCATTAAATGCTTTAACATCAGTAAAGCTAGGTAGTTTGACCATAAAACATTTCTTGTCCTTCAATAATCTCTTTTGAAGAACGATAATTAATTTAGGCTTAGTGCTTTTAAACATCTCATCTGGAAGCTCAATTAAGCCTAAAATAGACATATCAGATAATAAACTATCTTTAAATTTCTTATTCTTATCATAAGAAAAGAAATCATTTTCTACCATACCAAGCATTAAACCATCTTCCTTAAGCATATCTTTATAATGTAATATAGCTTGATATGGAAAATAATTATCTGTATCCTCCCAATGAGGCATATCAAATACTACTACATTCATATTGCCAATACTTAAGTTTAAGGTATCCTCTAGATATATTTCTACATTAGTAGATAATAAATCTGCGGTCAATGCAGTAATTTTAGTCATCCAAACATTATTATCACATGCAAATAAATCTGGTGTTATTTCTAAATGATTAGAAATAGTTAATAATAAATTACCAGTACCACATAAAGGATCTAATATTGCAAGCTTTTCATTTTTAAATACCTTAGTTATTAAATAAGTAAATAAAATACCTATTGTATCTGGAGTAGTATTTCCATTTGGAATTTTCATTTCCTTAAAGCCTCTCAATACAATAGCTTGCATAGCCTTACGAACATCCTCAACACTAAAATCTATATCCTTTATAGTATCATAGATTTTTTGAAGAGGCTCAGCATCCTCAGGTTTTTCAAAATCTGTTAATATTTCTCCTGCA
Organism: Anaeroplasma sp.; assembly: GCA_045124155.1. GTDB lineage: Bacteria > Bacillota_I > Bacilli_A > Acholeplasmatales > Anaeroplasmataceae > Anaeroplasma. The sequence continues at coordinate 438 of JBGVLG010000010.1, read as the reverse complement.
AGAATATTATTAACTGTCATTTCAATAAGCTCAAAATAAGGTTTATGAAATTTTTCATATAAATAATTATTTGAATTATCTAAACAATCATAAAATAATTCTAAGTTTTCAGTCTTGATATCCTGCATTTATTAACACCCTAATTTATTATACCAAACTTGATTTTTTTTGTAAATGTTTTATACCTATTTTATTTCTTCCCGAGTTTGCCACTTCTTTAATTCAATAATAACATAGTTTACAGCTAGTTTATATATTTTATATATAATTAGCTGTTTTTTGTTGCATTTATTGTCAGTTTATGTTATAATATTTATGTAGGTATATACTATAATATGGCGGTGATTTTTATGTATATTGAAAAATGTACCAACAATGGAACATCATATCTTAGATTGGTTGAATCTTATCGTGCTCCTAATTCTAAAGGTGTTAAGG
>JBGVLG010000009.1:0-16303 GCA_045124155.1 Anaeroplasma sp. | reverse complement strand
GACACACAGTGGGTGCTAACGTTCATTGTGAAGAGGGAAACAACCCGGACCGCCAGCTAAGGTCCCAAAGTTCTGATTAAGTGGGAAACGATGTGGGAAGGCATAGACAGCCAGGATGTTGGCTTAGAAGCAGCCATCATTAAAAGAAAGCGTAATAGCTCACTGGTCGAGTCGGCCTGCGCGGAAGATGTAACGGGGCTCAAATCAGACACCGAAGCTGCGGATTTGTAAGTAATTACAAGTGGTAGGGGAGCGTTGTGTAAGCCTGTGAAGGTGAACTGGGAAGTTCACTGGAGGTATCACAAGTGCGAATGCTGACGCAAGTAACGATAAAACGAGTTAAATGCTCGTTCGCCGGAAGACCAAGGTTTCCTGTCCAACGTTAAACGGGGCAGGGTTAGTCGGAGCCTAAGGCGAGGATGAAAATCGTAGTCGAAGGGAAACGGGTTAATATTCCCGTACCTAGATATGTTGCGATGTGGTGACGGAGAAGGGAGTGTTAGCCTACAGATGGTGATAGGTGAAAGGCGGTAGGTAGTACGATGGGTTAAAAGACGTTGTGCAGTAATCCGAGAGCCGAGACGAAGTACTTACGGGTATGAAGTAACATGAACCATGCTTCCAGGAAAAGCCACTAAGCTTCAGACATATTTAGTCCGTACCCCAAACCGACACAGGTGGTCGGGTAGAGAATACCAAGGCGCTTGGGAGAACTCGGGTGAAGGAACTAGGCAAAATTGTACCGTAACTTCGGGAGAAGGTACGCTGTGAGAGGTGAAGAGCTTGCGCTTGGAGCCTAACACAGCCGCAGATAAATGGTGGCTGGGACTGTTTAACAAAAACACAGCACTCTGCAAACCTGAAAGGGGAAGTATAGGGTGTGACACCTGCCCGGTGCCGGAAGGTTAAATGATGAGGTTAGAGCAATCGAAGCCTCTGAGTGAAGCCCCGGTAAACGGCGGCCGTAACTATAACGGTCCTAAGGTAGCGAAATTCCTTGTCAGGTAAGTTCTGACCCGCACGAAAGGCGTAATGTCTTTGGGCACTGTCTCAACAAGGGGCTCGGTGAAATCATATTACCGGTGAAAATGCCGGTTACCCGCGACTAGACGGAAAGACCCCATGGAGCTTTACTGTAGCTTGATATTGATACTTGGCATGTGATGCACAGGATAGGTGGGACACAAAGAAGTTAGGACTTTGGTCTTGATGGAGTGGACGTTGGGATACCACCCTTTGCATGTTGAGCGTCTAACTAGTGGTAGTGGATACCAAAGGACAGTGTCAGGTGGGCAGTTTGACTGGGGCGGTCGCCTCCTAAAGAGTAACGGAGGCGCTCGAAGGTTCCCTCAGAATGGTTGGAAATCATTTGAAGAGTGTAAAGGCAGAAGGGAGCTTGACTGAAAGACAAACAAGTCGATCAGGGACGAAAGTCGGACTTAGTGATCTTGCGGTACCGAGTGGAAGGGCCGTGACTTAACGGATAAAAGCTACCCTGGGGATAACAGGCTGATCACGCCCAAGCGTTCACAGCGACGGCGTGGTTTGGCACCTCGATGTCGGCTCGTCGCATCCTGGAGGTGGAGAAGCTTCCAAGGGTTGGGCTGTTCGCCCATTAAAGCGGCACGCGAGCTGGGTTCAAAACGTCGTGAGACAGTTTGGTCCCTATCTGTCGTGGGCGTTGGAAATTTGAAGAGAGCTGTCCTTAGTACGAGAGGACCGGGATGGACATACCACTGGTGCACCAGTTGGCCTGCCAGGGCCATAGCTGGGTAGCTAAGTATGGAAAGGATAAACGCTGAAAGCATCTAAGCGCGAAGCCTCCTCTAAGATGAGATTTCCCATATAGTAAGATCCCTTATAGACGATAAGGTTGATAGGCTGGGTGTGGAAGCATGGTGACATGTTCGAGCTGACCAGTACTAATAGATCGAGGACTTAACCTTAACTAATTCGAACCTTTTATCTAGCTTTCAAAGAAATAGTCTGGTGATGATGGCAAAGTGGTCACACCTGTTCCCATCCCGAACACAGAAGTTAAGCACTTTTACGCCGATGGTAGTACTTTAAATAGTGCGAGAGTAGGAAGTTGCCAGGCTTTCTCTTTGATAAACTCCAAAATATTTGGAGTTTTTTTATTTTTATAAACAATAAAGTTAAAATGAAATAAATACGTTTTTTAAACCACATATTTTACTATTAATATTTAAGAGGATGATTGTATAAAAAATTATATTAATTTGAATTTAGTTAAGGATAAATTATACAAATTAATTAAATGAAAGATTACTTCAAGAATTCTTATCAAAAGAACATACATATGGGAAAACACAAATAGTTTCCATATTAAATAAATTAATATCTAAGGATACATTAATTTACAGTAATGGAAGATGAATTAAATAAACTTTAAATAATTAACATAAGTTATTAAAATCTTTAATTTTAAGTGTAGAAAGCGTTTTCAACATTGATATTATTAAATTTTAATAGAATTATTGTATTTTTATAATCAAAATAATGATATAATTAAGTATACAAGGAAAAATATATGAAAAAAATTTTTAAATTGATTTTTATATCAATTAGTTCATTTTTGTTTATATTTACACTTGCTTCATGTAATGAAGTACCAACAAATTCTTCATCATCAGCTAGTGCTAATTCTACATCTTCAACAACACAAGTAACACCTACACCTTCAACTGAGACAAGTGTACCAACTACTACAACTACAACTGTTCCAGTAAAGTCAGAAGCAGAGGTTAAAGAAAACTTTAATAAAGAACTTTCAAAGATTTCTTTATCAAAGGCTTCAATCAATGACTTCATTGAATCAGTAGTTTCAGAGTCTTCTAATATTGATTTTGATAAATTAATTTCTGAAGTTGAGGTTCCAACAACAAAAGTATCTATTAATTCTACTAAGGAAGATAATTCTATAACTACACAAACTTATTATCAATGGCAAGATGGTACTAAAATCTATTTTGGCGGCAATAATAATGATGCAGTAGAATCTTATTATTTAGATTTAGCTGCAATTACTGAGCTTATACCTTCAATGCCAGAACAAACAGAAGATATTGATTATGTCGATTCAATATTATCATTATTAAATATCACAGATCCTGATTTTGATTTAGATACATATTTAGGATACATTAATTTTAATGCTGATGATTTCTCATATGAAAATGGCGTATTTACATTTGATAAAACATCATTAATCAATTATCTAGAAAAAGTATTAGAAATTAATGATGAGGCTTCATTAACCCTTATTTCCAATTTTATAAATTTAATTTTAACAAAATTTGAAATTAATATTAAGTATGATGGAGAAAAATTTACTGAATTTAATGTTGAAATAAAAGTTAATGTTAAGGGTATAGTATCACTAACAGCTACTGATCAAAAAGATTTAGATTTAATTTCTGATGATAGCTATGTTTCATTATCATTTAATTTAGCATTGAATTATCTTAATAATATTTTTACTTCAGCTCAAATTGAATTAAATGTAGAAGCTGATGTAAAAGATCCTAATACGAAAGATAATTATTTAGATGCTACTTTAGAATTCTCATGCAATCTAACACCATTATTAGTTGAAAGCTCATTATCATTAGATTTGGATTATTCAGGAAAAATTACTGAGTCATATGATGTAGTTACTGATTTGATAGAAACTGAAGAATATGTAAAAACATTAAAAGTTGATTTTACAAATACAAATAAGCTAGATGTATCAAAGAAAGAATTTACTAATGAATTAGCATTCACTGCTAAAGCAACTTCAGATTCTGAAGTAGTATTCGATTTATCAGTTAATGCTTTATTAACACTAGCACCTAGTCAATTAAAATTAGATGTAAAATTAAACAAAACTTCATTCATTGAAGCAGAAGTTAATTTTGCAAACAATCAAGTAACTGATGGTAAACTAACTGTATATCCAAAAGTACTAGTTGAAGCAGTAGGTTCAGGTTCTAGTATTTCTACTGATTATGTTAAGGCTGAAATAGTAATTGAAACAAAAAATGTAGTTGTTCCAAATGAATTATTAAATAATGATTTAGCAGTTGATATTTTATCATTATTAATCCCAGGTTCAGCTGATACTCCGACACCATATAACAATTAATATAATTAATTAAAATTATTAGGAGGGAAAATCCCTCCTAATTTTTTTCTAATTAGATATAATCTATAATAATCCTATATTTCTTTACTCTAACTAGATATTATGATAAAATATTTACATCAATTTATTTCAAATTATATATTAATATTTAGGAGATTATAATTATGCTTGAATTAATTAATGTAAGTAAAACTTACCTAAAGGCTAAGAAAAAAGCAATAAATAATATCAATCTTACAATAGAAGATGGGGATATTTATGGCTTTATAGGACCTAATGGTTCTGGAAAATCTACAACAATAAAATCTATTGTTGGTATTCATGATTTTGAAGGAGATATTATTTTAAATGGATTATCAATTAGAGATAATCCAATCGAATTTAAAAAACAATTAGCTTATGTACCAGATAATCCTGATTTATATGAGCATTTAACTGGAATTGGCTACATAGATTTCATCTGTAACATTTATGGTGTTAAAGAAGAAAAAAATGAATTGATTCATAAATATGCTTCAATGTTTCAAATAGAAAATGATCTAGCAAATCCAATTAAATCATACTCACATGGTATGAAACAAAAAATAGCACTTATAGCAGCATTAGTACATAAACCAAAGCTAATAGTATTAGATGAGCCATTTGTTGGACTTGATCCAAAGGCAAGCTTCGACTTAAAAGAAATAATGAGAGAATTATGTCAAAATGGAACCAGTATTTTCTTTTCTAGCCACGTACTTGAGGTAGTAGAAAAGCTTTGTAATAAGATAGCAATAATAAAAAATGGAGAAATAATAGTATCAGGTAATACAGATGAAATTAAGGGTAATGATACTCTAGAAGAAATATTCCTAGATTTATATGAAAATAAAGAGGATAATCATGAGTAATTTATTATCATTAATAAAAGTAAATCTAATTGAAACCTTAGATACAAGAAAAATGAAAGAAAATAAAGGAAAAACAATATCCTTTTTATCATTCATTCTTTTAATAGGTCTATTATTTATTGGTATATCATCTTTATATAGCTATATATATATTTCATTATTTAATGAATTTAATGCTGATTATATCTATATTATCTATTTATTTACAGGTGTTACTTCAATATTAGTTTTATTTACCTCAATAACAAGATCAAAAGCTTTATTCATATCAAAAGATTTTGATATGCTATCAAGTATGCCAATAAAAAAGAGTGAAATAATAATATCAAAAATATTAACAATGTATTTAATAGAAACCATATATTCAGCAATACTAATGATACCCAATGGTGTAATATTATCTATTTATACATCTAATATATTATATTTATTATCATCATTAGTATTAACAATACTAATCCCAGCCCTACCAATAGTTATTGGTACTCTATTTGGATTAATTGTAACTTTATTTTTTGAAAAATATAAATATGGTAATATTATTTCATTAATATTATATTTATTATATTTTGTAGGAATATTCTTTATAACCTTCCAAATTAATAATACATCAACAGATGAAGAAACATTAAAAACATTTATTAATATGGGTAATATCTTCTCATATTTTAATCCTACAATAATATTAGTAGGATTATCCTATTCACTTAATCCCTTATTTTATTTATTATTTATTTTATCAAATATTATACTATCAGCTATTGGAATCTTTATTTTAGCCTTTTTCTTTGATAAGGCTAGAATAATTGCTTCATCAACAGTATCTAATAATAAATATATTAGAAAAACTCTAGAAAATAAAGGAGAATTTAAAAATCTCTTTTTCCATGAAATAAAAAGATATTTTTCTTCAAAAATATATTGTATCAATACAATATCTTCAGGAGTAGTATCATTAATATTTGTAATAACCCTATCATTTACTTTAAATAACTTAAAAGCTAGTCTAGATGTTGAAACCTTATCAATACTATATAATTTTTCACCATTATTTGTATTAGTAATATTTTTTGGAATTGGTATAGCTACTCCAGCTTCAGTTTCAATATCAATTGAAGGAAAAAATATGTGGCTAATAAAATCATCACCAATTGATTATAAAAAACTATATCAAGCTAAATTATTACTATCAATATCAATACTATCAGTATTTTCTATTATTTCATCAATATTATTAATAATATTTTTAGAAATGGGTATTATTGCATCTATATTTGTAATTATAGCTCCAATAATATATATAGTATTAGTATCAATTATTGGATTTAGAATTAATCTAACTAACTATAAATTAAATTGGACTAATGAACAAGAAGTAGTAAAGAATTCTAGTGCAGTATTAATTTCAATGCTTGCATCAATAGGACTTACAATACTACTTGCAGGATCTATCCCTCTAGCATTAATTAGTATTTATTTTTCAATGGTATATATTATATTGATACCATTAATATTATCTATAATATTATATAATACTACTAAAAATAAATTAGATTATTTCTTTAATAAAATTGAAATTAATGAGTAAACTTTATGGTCATCTTTTGATGACCATATTTTTTGTAATATTATGTAAATTGAAACATTTGACTACCTTTGTCGAAGCTCTTTATTTTTAATATATATTATTTATAATCTTAATTGGTGATAAATTGGGACTAACAGTTGGAGTTTATATTAAAAAGAATTATTTAATATTAAGATTAAAGGGGGAATTAGATGATGTAACAGTTTCTGATATGAGAATGAAAATCTCAAAATACATTGATGATTATAAAATCAAGCATTTAATTATCAATGTTAATGAGCTTAATTTCTTAGATTCATCTGGTATTGGCTTTATTATAGGTAGATATCATCAATTAAAAAGAAACTATGGAGATATCTCTATAGTATCTATAAATCCAAAGATTGAAAGAATAATTATGCTTTCAGGATTAACTAAAATATGTATGATAAGAGAAAACGAAGAGGTTTGTATAAACGCATTAGGGGGATATTAATGGATAATATAATTAAAATGACATTCTTGTCAAAAAGATGTAATATAGCAGCAATAAGAAATATGCTTGGAGCATTAATAGTTGAAAATAATCCAACAATTACATTTATTAATGAATTAAAAACAGTTGTTAGTGAAGCAGTTACAAACGCCATTGTTCATGGCTATGACAATAGAGAAAATGAATATGTTGATCTAAATATTGAAATAACTGCAGAAAAAATAATTATTGATATTATAGATAATGGAAAAGGAATAGAAGATATAGAAAAAGCCAAAGAGCCTCTTTATTCATCTAAAGCAGATGAAGAAAGAAGTGGCTTAGGCTTTACTATTATGGAATTATTTTCTGATAAATTAGAAATAGAAAGTAAAGTTAATCAAGGTACAAAATTACACATTGAAAAAAATTGGTAATAATTGTAATAAATAACATTAAAATATACCATACTATACCTGAGGCGATAGTATGGAACATAAATTAGAATATTATAAAGAAATAACTAAAGTTGATAATAAAATGAATAAAATAAAAGGAATAATTTATTCATTTATATTTGGTGGCTTATTATGTTTAATTGGTCAATTTATATTTACAATTATAAATAAGTATTTAAATCCTAAGGATTCATTTATGTATGTATCATTAATAATGATATTATTAAGTGGAATATTAACAGCTTTTGGAATTTATGATGAATTAGAAAGTATAGCAAGAATGGGTCTTGCTATCCCTATTACTGGATTTTGTAATAGTTCAGTATCAAGTGCTATGGAATATCGTAGCGAGGGAATTATTTTAGGTGTAGGTGCAAATACACTAAAGCTTGCAGGAAGCGTCATAGTATTTGGTACTGTTTCTGCAATTATTGTTGCTACAATAAGATATTTTATTGAGGTAATGTAGTATGTATATAAAATTCAATAAAGTATATTTAAATTCTTCATATGTAATTTCAGGAAAGCTTGAAGGCGAAGGTCCTTTAGGAGTATATTTCAATAGAATTATGCAATTTAATGAATCTTCATTTAATAAAAATGAAATATATGCACTTAAAGAAGCAATAGATTCTTTAATTGAGGTTAATGATATTTCTATAAATAGATTAGATTTAGCAATATCATCAGATTTATCTAATCAGCTTGCAGTATCAAGCTATACCTATAGAGGCTTTCAAATTCCTTTAATTAATATTTATTCTGCTTGTGCATCCTTTGCACTTGAGGTAATAACTGCAGGAATTATTCTTGATAGTAATAAAGCTTCAAATATATTAGTTACTACCTCTAGTAATACTCAGAATGCTGAAAGACAATTCAGATATCCAAACGAGTATGGTGGAGCTAAAGAGGATACTCAAACTCAAACAGTCACAATAGCTTCAGCTGCAATTTTTTCATCGCTTGAATCAGAAATTAAAATTACAGAAGCTGTAATAGGAAAGACAATAGATTTTGGTTTTAATGATGCCCTAGATTTTGGTAGATGTATGGCACCTGCAGCAATAGAGGTATTATTAGAATATTTTAGTAAAACTAAAAGATCACCAAAAGATTTTGATTTAATTCTTACAGGTGATTTATCAAAATATGGATATGAAATAGTAAAAAAAGAATTAGATAAAGAATTTAATTATTCAGATAACTATAAAGATTGTGGATTACTAATATATGATATTAATAATCAAAAAGTAAATGCTGGTGGTAGTGGCCCAGGATGTTCAAGCGGTGTTGTATTATCATATATTAAAAAGGAAATGTTAAAGAAAAAATACAATAAAGTTTTAGTAGTATCAACAGGTGCTTTACTAAATCCAAATATTATACTAGAAAATGAAACAATCCCTGCAATTGCCCATTTATTTGTAATGGAGGTAGTAAAATGATATTTCTATATGCATTTTTACTTGGTGGCTTTATTTGTGCTATTGCAGAGCTTGTTAAAATAATATTTAAATTAACAGTAGGACAAGTAACTGTAATCTTTGTAATAATAGGTACCTTATTTGGCTTTGGAGGCTTCTATGACACCCTAATAGAATATTGTGGTGTTGGAGCTACTCTACCTATTATTAGCTTTGGACATTCTTTAGTAGATAGCGCAATAGAATGTGCTAAAGAAGAAGGCTATATTGGAATATTTAAGGGTATTTATAATACAACAGCACCAGGAATAGCCTTTACAATATTTTTAGCTTTATTTTTAGGTATTTTCTTTAAACCTAAAAGATAATATTTAATTGGTGGGGGTAATAAAAATGGATGAAAAAAATGATTATGAAGCTACAATAACTATTAATGATTTATTAAGATCAATTAAGAAAAATATTATATTATTTATAATAATATCAATAAGCGTATTTATTATAGGCTTAATATATACACTATTTATTGTTAAACCAACTTATAAAGCTTCAACTTCTATAATTGTCGCAATTGAAAATCAATCTGATTCAAATAATAATATAGATTATACTAATTCTTTAAAAATTATAGAAACTATTGCACAATTTACAAAAGAAGATGTAGTATTAGAACCAGTATCAAAAAAACATAATATTCCATTATATTCCTTAAGAAAAATGATTACTACCTCAACTAGTAGTTCAAAATATATTTATACAATAACTATAATAAATGAAGATAGCATTCTTTCAGGAATACTAGTTAATGATATTTATTCAAGTCTAAAAGAACAAATTAACAATAATGAAGCTATAAAAAAATTTAATGTAACAGTAGATCAAACCTCAAAAGCATTAAATGGAAGTTATAACAGTCCTAATAAAACTCTTTATATAGCTATATCATTTTTATTAGGTATATTTATTTCAAGTATTATTATATTTCTAATGGAATTATTAAGTAATAAATACAAAGATAAAAAGCAAATAGAATCATCTATAAATGAAAATATTTTAGGTGTTATTTATAATAATAAGAAAGCTCAAAAAGAAATAATACCAAATAATCTTAATTTATTAGAACCATTTAATAGAATAGCTACTAATATTAAATTTTCTGATATTGAAAATAAATATAAGACTATATTAATTACCTCTACAGTAATGAATGAATTAAAAACTACTGTATGTTCTAATTTGGCATATTCATTAGTTTTTAATAATAAAAAGGTATGTATTATAGATTTAGATTTAAGAAAACCATGTCTTCATAAAGTCTTTAACGTAAGTAAAGAAAATGGTATTGTTGATTATCTAAATAATAATTTATCAAAAGAAGATATAATAAAAAAATTAGATTGTGGCATAGATATAATAACCATAGGACAAAACGTTATTAATCCCTTAGCTATTCTAGAAAGTGAAAAATTAAAAGACTTAATTGATGAATTAAAATTCGAATATGATTATATTATTTTAGATTCAGCACCAGTTATTACAACTGATAGCTTTGTTGCCGCAAAGCTTGCAGATGGAATAATCTATAATATTGCATTAAATCAAGCTAAAAAGAAAACGATTATAGAATCATTATATGAACTTAAAAAACTAGGAAATAAAATTATAGGTACAGTAATTACTAAAGCTTATCTAGATAAAAATGAATCTTATTATTATCAAAAATCTAAATAATAATATTTATAATCTAATATATAAATATGTAAAATATCTTTATTTTTTTAGGATAATTTTAAATAAAAATAGTTAATAAAATAAGATAGTTATCTGTTCAACAAAACCTATAAAACTCTATAATTGAACTGCCCCTTGCCAAGTAGACACGGTGTATAAAAAATAATTAAAAGTAAATAAAGTTACAATTGGCATGATATCTGACATCGTTAGGTGTCATGCCTTTTAAATTTTTCTGAAGTCTATAATTATTATAAAAGAAAATATATTCTTCAATTTTGTTTCTTAATTATTCCTTATCATTAAACTATAAACCATAAAAAAATTTTGATTTAAGAGTTCCCCAAAATCCTTCCATTGGTCCATTATCAATACATTTACCTACTCTAGACATAGATTGAATCATTCCGGTTTCATCTAGTTTGAACTTGAAATGCTTAGATGTATATTGAAATCCTCTATCACTATAGAATATAGGCCTTTTTCTTTTATATCAACTAGCTAAATAAACATAAAAAAAGCAGATTTATACAAAAAATAGCCAAAATTAGTTAAGTTGACATGTCTTTCTTATCCCGTAGGGATACTGGAAATTAAGCATATTGATATATTTTGGGTAAAAAATACTACTATTGAATAGTGATAATTTTGAGTTAGTGAAAAAATGCTGATTATTTTATTTATTATTAACCGTTGAATTAATAGTGCCCAGTGTACCTGTATAATGAAATTGTACCAAGCAATTGGAAATTATAAAGAAGCCTCCTCCATGAGTAAGTACAAATAATAAAACATATATTATTATATTCTTAAGGTTAATAAAGCTATCCTAAAGTATATCTTGCCTATCGGCTTTTAAATAGCTTTCGGCATAATTGGATTTGCCCTTTTGGTGTGGCCTACAATCGCCGAGATAACTGGCAGTGATTATACAAAATAGGCAGAAATGTTGACTTATATTTTTATTGAAGTGTTTTTATATATTTTTTTATTTAATTTAGTATAATTCTTAGGTTAAACTGTATATTTCGATTAAATCACTATTTGAACCCAAAAATTATCGCATTTTTTATTGCTTTTATTTAATGTCTAATCTAATATATGGGTGAAAGGATTGATATTATGTATATAAGAAGAGATGTAGAAGATTATATTAGAAGTGCGGCATCATCATTTCAAGCAATTGTTATATATGGGCCAAGACAAGTAGGAAAGGCTACAACTGTTGATATGATTTTTGGTGATAAATTTAAATCTGTCACATTAGACGATACAAATGAGCGTGAACTTGCTTTATCAAATCCTAAAGGATTTTTGGAAGTACATCCATGGCCTATTATTATTGATGAAGTACAAAAAGTCCCTAATCTTTTAAGCGAAATAAAAATAATTATAGATGAGCAAAGAAAAAAATGGCTTAAAGAAGATAAAAAGAGAGAATTAATGTTTGTTTTAACTGGGTCAAATCAATTTGAGTTACAACACGGTATTTCTGAATCTTTAGCTGGTAGAGCGGCTGTGTTTAATATGTTTTCAATGACCCAACTTGAATCTCAAAAAATCAATGGTAATTTATTTAATCCTGATATTAAAGAATTATTAAAAAGAACAAATAATTCATCGGTACCTTATAAAACAAAATCCGAAATATTTGATTATATATTTAGAGGTGGAATGCCTGATATTGTTGTTGGTAATTCTGAAAGAGAATTGTATTTTAAATCATATTTTGATACATATATTGAAAAAGATGTTTTAAAACTTATTGCTGCATCTAGTGAAATGCAATTTAGAAGATTTATGTCATATTTAGCATTAAGAACATCTCAACAAGTTAATTATGAGGTTTTTTCAAGAGAATTAGGGATTGACAATCAAACTGTTAAAAGGTGGCTATCAATATTAGTAACATCTGGTATTATTACAATATTAGAGCCATATATGGCAAATATTTCGAATAGAATAATAAAATCACCTAAATTATATTTTATGGATACAGGATTTTGTGCATATTTATGTAAATGGCCAAATGCTAGAATGCTTGAAGATTGTGCTATGTCTGGTGCATTCTTTGAAACTTTTGTTGTCTCAGAAGTATTAAAGAATTTTTATAATCATAATGTAGATGCAAAAAACTATTTATTTTATTATAGGGACATAGATCAAAAAGAAATTGATCTTTTATACGTTTTAAATAATTCGATTTATCCAATTGAAGTAAAAAAAGGGCAGCAACCTACAAAACCAACTAAAAATTTTAATGTCTTATCTAAATATGGTATGGAAATAAAGCCTGGATTGATTATAGATACTTGTGATGCGATTAGACCAATAAATGATAAGGCATACTCATTCCCAGTATTTTTGCTGGGAAATTAAGTATGATTTAAATCATATTTTATTTAATGAAATTTCATTTTGTGTACTTTAAACAATATTGTTATCACATCTATATTTAATTAGTCATTACATTTTTTTATGGTTAAATAGTAATAGTATTTGAAGTCGATATGTTTCGATGGAAATCTTAATACCAACTGATATACTTTTGAGAGTGTTAGCTTAAAAACCCACGCGAAAATTTAATGTAAATACATAAACTTAATTATATATAATTAAAACAATATCTATTAAGTCAAAAATAAGTCGATTTAATAGCTTTTTTTCATATATATTTCCTTAAAATAAGCTCAAAATTAAAACCTAATACTTCAGTTTTGGTTCGTTGACATATCTTGGGTTACGTAGTAAAAGGTAAAATTTGTTGATTTGTTTTATTTGGTAATATATTGAATAAAAGCATTAAAAAAGATATAATTTTGTTAGAATTAATATCGCTATTAAATGGAGGAAAATTAATATGAAGGAGTCAATGGAGCAGTTTTTACAAAGGGTTAGTAAAATTGAATTCACATATATTATTCGAGAAATGTGCGAAACCTTCTTCGCATTAGAATTTAAAGAAGAAGGAATCAAGTCTAAGGTTAATATTATGGGAATCGTTGAAGCCAATGAAGAATTAGATTTTTCAAGTAGTTCAAACTGCAAATGTTGAGGATGTTCCGCATTATATAAATTATCACACTCATGTATGACATTTATTTAATGTAAAGCTATTGATTTATTAATTATATATGCATTAATAAAATACAATTATGATTAATAATTAGCATATTTTAATAAAAAGTTGCTCATATTAATATTGAGTAAGACTCAAATTAAAATAAGGAGCTATTTATATGTCAATGATTAATAAAGAAATAAGTAATTTTAAAACTTATTCATTTCATGAAAATGAATTTAAAATGGTATCTAAGGATGACATTTTAGGAAAATGGAGTGTATTCTTTTTTTATCCTGCTGATTTTACTTTTGTATGTCCAACTGAATTAGAGGATTTAGCAGAAAAGTATGATAAATTTAAAGAAATCGGATGTGAAATTTATTCAGTTTCAACAGATACTCATTTTGTTCACAAGGCATGGCATGATGCATCTGAAAGAATTAAAAAGATTAATTATCCAATGCTTGCCGATCCAACTCACTCAATTTCAAAGGATTTTGAAGTATTAATTGAAGAAGATGGGCTTGCTGAAAGAGCGACCTTTATTATTAATCCTGAAGGTAAAATTGTTGGTTACGAGGTAACTGCTGGTAATGTAGGACGTAATGCAGAGGAATTATTACGTAAGGTTCAAGCTTGTCAATTTGTTCATGCTCATGGTGATCAAGTGTGTCCTGCAAATTGGAAACCAGGAGAAGAAACACTAAAGCCTAGCCTAGATTTAGTAGGACAATTATAATGGATAATATTTATGATGTTATTATAATTGGTGGTGGACCTGCAGGTCTTACTGCAGCAATATATCTTACCCGTGCTAGGTATCGAGTGTTAGTGTTAGAAAAAGAAACCTTTGGTGGGCAAATTACAATAACCCATGAGGTTGTTAATTATCCCGGTGTAGGTGTATGTAGTGGCAAAGAATTAACGGATATGATGTATCGTCAAGCAGAATACTTTGGTGCTGAATTTTTAATTGCAGAAGCCACTAAGCTAAGCTTAAATGAAGATATTAAGGTGGTTCATACTAGTAAAGGTGACTATAAAGCACTAGGCATATTACTTGCAACTGGTGCTCATCCTCGTACAGTAGGTTTTAAAGGAGAAGAAGAATTTAAAGGTCGTGGTGTTGCTTATTGCGCAACCTGTGATGGTGAATTCTTCACAGGTAAAGAAATATTTGTAATAGGTGGGGGTTTTGCTGCCGCTGAAGAAAGTATTTTTTTAACTAAATTTGCAAGTCATGTAACGATTCTTATTAGAGGTGATGATTTTAGCTGTGCAAAATCAATCGCAGATGAAGTAAGAAACCATGAAAAAATTACTGTATTAACTAATACTGTTGTTGAAGAAGTTAAAGGCGATAATGCATTAAATTATATAAGATATAAAAATACTAAAACAGGTGAAGTTATAGAATATACTAAAGATAATGATAATTTTGGTGTCTTTGTTTTTGTTGGATATTCTCCTGAAACTAAATTAGTTGATGGGGTAGCAGAATTAAATGAACAAGGTTATATAGTAACAGACAAATCCTTAAAAACTAATATTCCGGGATTATATGCTGCAGGTGATATTTGTATTAAGCCGTTAAGACAAGTTGTAACAGCAACAAGTGATGGAGCTTTAGCCGCTACAGAGCTTGAAAAATACGTTGCTGAGGTTCAAAGAAAAACAGGGATTAAAACAAAAGAGCCTACAATAAAAAAAGAAGTACTTAAGGATTCTAACCATGAGCATAATAATGAAAAAAGTAATGAATTATTTACCGCTGAAATGAAAAATCAACTTAATAATATTTTTAATCGTATGGAAAAATCATTAGTTTTAAAGCTATATCTAGATAATAGTACAACCTCTAAAGAACTTGATCAATATATAGATTCATTAGCCACAATGACAAATAAGATAAGAAAAGAAGTAGTACAAAATGAAGATGAAGAAAATCCATGCGTGAAAGTTTGCTATGAAGATGGAACTTATTCAGGTATAGCCTTTCATGGTGTACCTGGAGGTCATGAATTCACTTCATTTATTTTAGGATTATATAATGTATCTGGTCCTGGTCAAACACTTGATGACGATATTAAAAAAAGAATTAAAAATATAAAGAAGAATATTAAAATAAAGATATTAGTCTCATTATCATGTACTATGTGCCCTGACTTAGTTGTAGCTACACAACATATTGCAGCTATTTCATCTAACATTACAACTGAGATTTATGATATAAATATATTTAATGAATATAAAAATAAATATAATGTAATGAGTGTACCTTGTATGGTTATAAATGATGAAATTGTGCATTTTGGTAAGAAAAACATTGAACAAGTATTAGAAATTATAGAAAAAATTTAAACAATTATAAAAAGGATTATCTAATTTTAAATTAGAAATCCTTTTTTTGTAGTGTGCCGGGCATGGCACTAATCTTACTGGTGAAAGTCCAGTCACGGGTATTTACCGCCAAGTGTAGCAAACCCCAAGCCGTTAACAGTAATGTTATGGGTGAAGGAAGGGGCTAGCAAAGTTCTCGAGCCT
>JBGVLG010000008.1:0-4037 GCA_045124155.1 Anaeroplasma sp. | reverse complement strand
AATGAACAAAATAGATTTATAAACTTTGCGAAGAGATTTAAATACAAAACGTGTATTTACCTCCAACAAGAATTATTAATTAAAATGAATGACTATTATTCAATAGCATAATTTAAGACTAGATATGTTATATACGTATGTGGGGCGTATGTTTCATATCTAGTCTATTTAAGGTTACATACATTATATTAATTATTTATTTGATACTTCATCTACGAATAATATTAACCATACTATACATTCATGTCATTTATTCTAGGAATTATAATCTCTTCTATATAATCATTATTTATTTCTGTAGCTATATAATTTCTATTATTATTTATACAAGAAATTATTTCACTTCCACTACCAGCAAAAGGTATATATACCAAATCATTTTCATTACTTAAAGCATTTATAATTCTATCACAAGCTAATAATGGCTTTTGAGCAGTATTAACATAAGGTTCAGTTTTACTTCCGAACCATGGGAACACTATGTCGCTCCATACATTACCCGCCACTTTAAAATCAGGTTTATCTTTATTAGCTTTATATCCATAATTATTTTTTAACTCTGTTGTATACTGTTTATTAAACGTATATCCCTTTTTAGATTTAGATAACCAAATAAACTCCTCTCTATTACTCATAAAATTAGTTGAAGTTCCTTGACCTTTATTTCTTTTTACTGTTACTATATTCTTTCTAGTAAGTTCTTTAAATTCATCTTCTAATACAACTAACAACCTAGCGTAAGCTATTTGTTTTTCTCCTAGTTGACCCCAAATAACTATGTTACCTTTAGGTTTTAGTATTCTTACACATTCGACTATCCATAATTTACACCACTGTATATATTCTATATCCGTTTTCCATATATTATCCCACTCATTTTTAACACTCTTATAATATGGTGGGTCTGCTATAATTAAATCTATACACTCATTAGGTAAAGTTTTCATATATTCTATACAGTCCATATTATAAACTTTATTTATCTCCATATTTACCATCCTTTCATATATAATGTTACTATCTTTATACAATAATCCATTATTACTTCCAATGGTGTATAATTGCAATACCAATCATCAGGGTCAATAGGTATATCCCAATAATCATACATTGTTTTACTTCTTTTGACAAGCATTTCTCTTATTTGATAATAATCTGATGTAGATATAAACCTTAATATGTAAGCTACATATTTAAGTTCATCATTATATATTAACCAAGACTTCTTTAATTCTCTATATATATCTTTTGCTATTGCCCTGAAATTACTTCTATAAGGTAATTCAGAATTATTATAACAATGTTTATCTCTTATTATATCTAATTCTCTATCTATCTTAAGATATAATTGTATTGTTTTAACTTTATCTTCTTTTTGTATAGCATTAGATAATTGTCTAATAAGATTATCATCTATGTTATCTATTAGAAAATTATTATATCCATATAAATGAGTCATATAATCTAATAGCATCTTAGATGATTCATACATTGATTCTATGCCGAGATACATTATAATTCCTCCTATTTTTTTTATTTTATATTAGGTATATATTTTTTTAATACTTGTATTATATGATATTGTTTAATTCTTCTCATAGCAACTGAATCTATTTCATTTTCCCATTTTATTGTGCTTAAAAGATTAATTATGTCATCCTTTAATTCTTTATTATGAATTATAATTTTGTATTCTCCACTATAACTTTCACCTTCTTTGAGAATTTTTCCTGCAGTTGCATCTCCCCAATAACACATTCTTATATCAAACTCAATATCCTCATATCCATGTTTATCCTGTCTAATTATAGTTATATCTTTTAATTTTGTAGGTATTTTTTTATTTAATCCATTTTTAGGTCTAACATATACATTTAGACAACAATGAACTTTTTTCTTATTACTAAATACAAGTTTTCCTAAATCTTCACTATGCACTAAATCAAATTCATATAAAAATTGTGTATTATTTAATTGACTTATTGGTAAGATAAAAGCTATATAATCTCCTAGTTCAATAGCTCTTTTGTAAAACTTTTGAGCTAGATTAAGTCTTGCACCATAAGGAGGGTTTCCTATTATAAATCGTCCTTCTTTATATTCCAAATCATATGTTAAGAAATCAGCTTTTATTATATCTTCGCCTTTAGGTTCTATATCAATAGCAATAACATCTAATCCACTAGTTGCAAGATAATTACTAAATACTCCTTCACCAGCACTAGGTTCAAGGAATTCACTAACTTCATACCCTAAATCTTTTATTACATCCCAAGCCTTATTTACACAATACTCCATGTCATCATAAGAAGTATAATATTGGTCTAAATCTAGTTTATTACAATTTTTATTAATTTTTGAATCTACAGAATTAAATTTCATAATATCGCTCCCTTAGTATCCTAATTTTTAATTATTCCAATCAATATTCTAAAAATAATTATCAAGCATAATATTATCCATATAGACATTTATTTTACCTCTTTTAATTATTTATTCGATTCCATATTGTTTAAATAAATGTTTTTGTGGTGCGTATTCTCCGAAATAATCTTTTTCACCTTGAAGTCTACATCTTATTGCATCTTCCTTATTTTCATAACATTCATATATTATAATTACTCCATCTTTTTCAAGTCTAGATACCCATAATTGTTTTTGCTTATTATAACCAACACCAGTGATTCCACTAGAATTATTTTTTTGTAAACTTCTGTTAATTTGATTTATTTGCTTGGTTGCTTCTCTTAAATTTTCTTTTCTATTGTCTAATCTATTTCTATTTATATGGTCTGTTAATTCAAATCCAGTTTTATATTTATGAAATAAACCAATTTCATGATTATACATATATCCTTGGTTATGAAGATTCCATTTGTATTGTTTTACAAATTCTACATCCTCTAAGTCTATTAAAGCGATTCCATTAATTTCGCCATATCTATTTCTTAATTCTACTTCAGCATAATTTTCATGTAATATAATTCTATTTCTATCATTTTTAAATAACTGATTATTGTCTAAAAATTTGCCATACCTATCTAATTGTTTTCTATGCTTATTACAATAATTAAATTTTGAAACACCTTTTCTTTTAAGTCTTGGCTTTATTAATAATCTTCCACAATGTTCACATATTAAAATATACATATTACCACCTCTAATTATTTATTTCTTTAAGACTTTGTATTAATTGGTCTCCAATAGTTTTAGCATAAAAATCTAATTGACGTTCATCAACTACTTTTTTAGCTTCGTTAGGATTACTAAGTGCAAAAGACATTTCTAATAAACAATTAATTTTATTGCCAGGTTTTTGATTTAGTTCGCCAATGTACCCTGTATTTAATCTATTCTCTTTTTTAGGAATTAACATAGGATTAGAGGATAATTTATTTGTAACATCTATTGCAAATTTAGAAGAAGTTTCATCATTGGGATTAGTCATAGCAAAATATCCTTCATCAGTATTTCTATAAGAATTATTATGAATACTTAAGTAAATATCAGGATTATATTGTTTTGCTCTACGTCCAGCACTATTTAAATCTTCTGATTTACTATTTGTTTCTAATAAAACAACGTTTACTCCTTGAGATTGTAAATAGTTTACTATTTTAACGGATATAAGATAATTCAAATCATATTCTTGGACACAATATTTACCGTTTTCAAATCTTATAGGACAATTGATATCAAAATCCTTATCTATTCCTTCCAATCTTTTTCCTGGTTTATTTGGGTATTCACCTGGTCTTATTACTATTTGTACGTTAGAATCTGTATTAGTATTTTCTAATGCATATGATTGGTTTGGTATATTTACACCTAAGATTAAAGTTGTGCCACCTATTACTATTATTTTTTTAGTTATATTTTTCATAATTATCTCCCCTATTTTAATTATTCATTTATTTGGATATTTCTATAGACAACAACTTCTTGTGTAATTTCTACACTACAACCTTGACTATTTAAACGTTGTGCTATTAATTTTAGTCTATCTAAATCTTCACCATTTAATATAGAAACATTTC
>JBGVLG010000007.1:0-3800 GCA_045124155.1 Anaeroplasma sp. | reverse complement strand
TAATAATATGAAAATAGTAAAAGAATATGATTTTGATGATTTATACAGAAATAGTTGGAATAGTGCAATAGATACACTAAATACAATTAGCGAAAATAATATGGAAAATGAATTAATGGAACATTTAGAAAGCGTATTTAGTGACAAAATACCAACTGAAACTGAAGTAAATGATTATTTATGGTTTGAATCAGATTATATATATGAATGTTTAGGAATTGATGTAGAGGATTAATTTCCTCTACCTACATAAAACAAAAGAAAAAAAATAATTTTAAAAGTGTAACAAATAAATAATTAAAACATATTATATAGTATAAAACAAAAGATAAGAGATAAAGGATATAAAAAAATAAAATATAAAGGAGTGTTTATATGAAAAATAAAATGTTTATAAAAAATGTAAAATTAAATGATGAAGTTAAAGTTGAATACAGAAATAGATGGATTAGAGGTACAGTAATAGATATAACAAATGACATAGCAGCAGTTGAAGTTAAAACATATTATGGAAATGGAGATACAATTGAAGTTAAGTCTAATATAAATAGATTAATGGAGGTGAAGTAGTGAGAAGATTATTTGAAGTTTTAGAAACAGTTTTAGTATATATAGCAATTGCATTAATAGCAATATGGATTTTATATATTAAATAAATAATTAAAATATATAGGAGGTAAGGTTATGAAATATTGTAGAGAATGTGGGAAAGAAATAAATGAAAATGCGGTTGTATGTATCCATTGTGGATGTCAAGTTAAAGAAATTAAAAATGTAGATACAAAGCCTAATAGATGGATAGCATTATTATTATGGTTCTTCTTGGGAGGAATTGGAGGACATAAATTCTATATAGGTAGAAATGATTTAGGTATAGCATATTTATTGTCAATGACAATAGGATGGTTATTTATAATACCACCAATGGTAGTAGGTATATTATTAATAGTAGATTTTATAGCAATATTAAGTGGTGAAATGAATGGAGTTAAATTGGAATCATAAGAGGATATAAAATCCTCTTAGTACATAAAACAAAAGAAAATAATTTTAAAAAGTAATCACAAAATAAATAATTAAAACATATAATAAAGTATAAAACAAATGATAAGAGATTAAGAGATTAAAATGAAAAATTAAAATATATGGAGGTAATATTTATGAAAATGAATAAAAGATTATTAGCTTTAATGATGAGTACAATGTTAGCAGTACCATTTGTGGTAGGTTGCAATGATAATAATGTAACTGAAGAATTACCACAAACACAAATAGAAGAGCAACAACCACAAGAACAACAAAAGCCAATTGATGAAGACCTAAATGATGAATATAAAGCTAAGATAAAAGCAAATGATGTACAAAAAGCTAAAGAAATGTTAGACCCAATATTAGCTGAAAATTTTGGAGCGAATGGATATACAATATTAACATATGAAGAAGATAATGGAGTTGTAATAGTAATAGATTTGAAAGTATCTGAATTACAAACTGCAACTATAGATGAATGGAATTATTTAGTAGATGTAATGACAGAATTACAATTATCAGCACAACAATATGTGCAACAACAAGGATTAAATGTTAGTGTTGGTTTAATGGTAGCTGATTTAAATGCAGATGAACCATTATTATCAATAGTAAATGGAGAGATAGTATTTGATATAATAAATGGTATAGATAAATTAAATTAATATAAAGGAGGATTAATTTCCTCCTTAGTACATATAACATAAGATAAAATAATTTAAAAATAAATGTAACAATTAAATAATTAAAACATATTATATAGTATAAGAACAAAAGATAAGAGATAAGAGGATATAAAAAAATAAAATATAAAGGAGAGATAAAAATATGAAAAATAATTTAGAAAAATGGAAAGAATTAAATAAAAAGGCGGATGATTTATATAAAGAAATGTATAAATATCCAGAGGGTGAAAAACGTGATATTATAAGAAAAAAAATACAAGAATTATATATAGAGGCAGAAAAATATATGTATAGTTATCCAAATAAAAATGGAACTACTGAAAGTGATTTAGATTAGATAATTATTTAGGAGGTTAATCCTCCGCTTACATATAACAAATGATAAATAGATGAGATTTTAAATATAAAGGTGATAGATAAGATGAAATTAAAACATAAATTATATAACTCAATTATAAAAATATTAGTGCTATTAATATTAGGGAATATGTTCTATATGATGCATTTATTAATCAATTTATATTTCTAAAGGAGTTGACATCAATGTTAATCATAAAATTATTAGATTTCTTCGCAATATTTGGATTTATAGTATTTACAATAATGATAATGGCTATTACATCAGTAATTACAACTAAAGTAAAAAGAAAAAGAAAATTTAGAAGAAAATGGTAAAATATTTGGAACATTTTAGAAATAAAATAGTATAATATAGTATAGGAAGTAAAAAACTTCCTAATAAATAAATAATTAAAATGGAGATGACAGTAATGACAGCAGATAGATTTGATAAAAAATATAATGAATTAATGGAATTAAGAGTTAAGTTAGAGTTAGCAACTGAAAGTGAAAAAGAATTAATAGAAAGAAAAATTAAAGAGTTAGAGTATGAATTAGCATACCTAGAGATGAAATGGTTATATGAGTAATTGAAGATATGAAGTATAAATAAATGATTAAAATATAGGAGATGATAGAATGAGTAAAAATTTAGAAGGTAAAATAATATTAACAAAGGATAATAAAGCGTTTATGGTAGTGATAGCACCTAATGGAGATAAAGCATTGATGGATTTAAGCAATTATAAAATTAGAATTGTTGATGATATAGAAGATTACATTAGAGTATATCATTTCGGTGTATTAACTATATCAGATAGTCTGATATTAAGTAAATAATTAAAATAAATAGACATTAGGGAGAGATTGACATGATTAAAAGAATAATGAAAATGATAATAGGTGTAACAATAGCATCATTTGCGGTATCCTGTACTATAAAAGCTGGATTAGGAGTATTTCCCAGGCACTAGTGCAAATATTGCATTAAGTAACTGGACTGGAATTACAATAGGTCAAGCGTCAATAGTAGTTGAATTAATAATGTTAGCAATCGCAACTAAGATGAAGGAAGGTGTAGGATTAACATCAATTGTAAATGCAATTTATGGAGGAATAATGACAGATGTATTTAATCTTATAATACCTTCTAATCCATTGGTAATACTTGGTTTACCTTTGATGTGTGTAGGATGGGCAATAATGGATAAAGCTGAATTTGGTAATTGTGGTAGTAATATGTTAACAACTGCAATATTGAAGAGAAGTAATAAAGGTATAGGTTTTATACGTACTGCAATTGAATGTGGATATTTATTAGTTGGATTATTAGGAGCAAGACAATCTGTTACAATATTTACTTTGGTACTATCATTTGGATTTGGATATCTTATGAAGTTAATATATAAATTAATGAAACACAAACCTGAAGAAATGCAACATCAGTTTATAATAAAAGGAGGTAGAAAAGAAAAAGGAGGCGACACAGTTGAAGCTAAAAATTAAAGTGAAAAGTAAGAAGGTATTAGCAATAATATTAGCAACGATAACAATATTTTGTAGTGGATTTAAGCCTACTAATACGTATGCTCAAGAAAGTAATAATAATACAAGAATAGAAATGACTAATCAGAATATAGACAATAAAGGAGTAGATAAAATGAGAAGTGAATTTGTTACAATTAATGGAAAAACATATAGAGCAAGAAAGGTAACTATGAAATGTAGTGCATATACTTCGGCAGC
>JBGVLG010000006.1:0-1751 GCA_045124155.1 Anaeroplasma sp. | reverse complement strand
GCTGGATGTGAAAATGGTTGGGATAAATATGTATTTGAACACAATAAACATTTAGTATTCAAATTATTATCAGAAGTATTAGAAGAAGTTGTTGGAGAACAATTAATGCAACAATATGAAGCATGGGTTGACTATAGAAGTGTTGCTCTTGGTGATACAATAGAATTCAAAGTTCCTAATCAAGATTTATTTGAAGTAGGAATGGTTGCAGATGGTACTGACAACTTAAGAAGACAAAGAATTTTACATGGTAAAGTTGCTATGCAATCTTTCCAATTAGGTGTAAAAATCTATGAAGAATATCTTATGTTTGTAATGGGTTGCTAATTAGCCCCTATGTTAAGTAATTAGCATAGTAAACCCTTTTAATTGCTGGGAACTCCTAAAGCCTTATAAACCACAACGCAGAGTTAAATCTCAAACGTGAAGGTGACGAAAGTAGAAAAAATTATAAGGATGACATATGGTTAAATCCTAAGTGTTGTTATAATGGATAATCAGCAGGGAAGATTTTAATTTTAAAATTCACAATTTTAGTAACAAGTTAATGATTAAAATAATATTATAAAGTATGGAGGTGATGTAAATGAATAAAGGCAAATGGACAGAGGAAAAGATAATTAGTTATATAGAAGATAATGGATATAAATTTATAAAATTTATTGAATTTAATAAGGTATTAAGTACAATAGAAATAGAGTGTAATCATGGTCATGTATATACAGTTAAATTTAGAAAATTTTTAGAAGGACGTAGATGCGTAACTTGTTTTCGTAAAATAAAAGCAAAAAATCAAACTTTAACATATGAAAAAGTAAAAGAAAATATTGAATCAGAAGGATATGAATTATTATCAAAAGAATACATTGATAATAGAACAAATAAATTAAAAATAAAATGTGATAAAGGTCACGAATATGAAACAATATATTCAAATTTTCAACAAGGCCAAAGATGTCCATATTGTAATGAATCTAAAGGTGAAAAAGAAATAGAAAGAATATTAAATAAATATAATATAGAATATTTTTATAATAAACCATATTTTAAAGATTTAATTGGTGTAGGCGAGGGTTTATTAAGACCTGATTTTATAATTGAAGATAAAAGAGTATGGATAGAATATGACGGTGAACAACATTTTGAGCCAATTGATTTTGCTAATAAAGGAAAAGAATGGGCAGAAAAAAATCACATTAAACAAGTTGAAAATGATAAAATTAAAAATGATTATGCAAATAAAAATAATTGGATTTTAATAAGAATTCCATATTGGGAAAAAGATAATATAGAAAAAATAATTGTGAATAAATTAAAATTAGAATAACCTTCAACGACTAAGTATCCTAGTAGTCTAGGTAATGGAGGGCTACCTTATGGTAGGTGATATAGTCTCGACATCTAGGGAAATCCTAGAGCAGTTCAATGATTGCAATAGTTGAACGGGTTAAGTAGTAACGAAACTTAATTGAAGGTATCGAAAATAGATTTTGCAGACATGATAAACAGAGTTGCTAAATCAGTTAATAACGCTTTAATGAGAATAGTTGTTAAAGGTATAGAACAATCATATGTTCCTGTTGGACAAGAAAAATACGGATTTGCTGGTACTTATTCAGATGATGAAGTATTAAGAGTTGCTCAAAATGTTGAAGCTAAAACAGGATTAAGACCAGTTATATATGGTACTAAAGGTGCTTTAGCTAATTTAAGAAAATCTTCTCAAGCATTATGGGCAGATGCAGATAAAA
>JBGVLG010000005.1:0-1977 GCA_045124155.1 Anaeroplasma sp. | reverse complement strand
CAATAGGTGAAGTTGTTAGAATATATACTTGGAATGGTCAAGAATCAGTAATGATAAGATTCTATTAAAATTTAAGAACAAGTCAATAATTAAAATAGTATTATATAATAAAATGGAGGTAAATAAAATGGCAGAACTTAGTGTAAAAGACGTTGCTGTTGCTTTATACAATGGTAATATCCAAACTAAATTTGGTAGAAGCGAAGAAGAAGGAAATGAATTATTAAGAAAGGCTATATTAAAAACTGCTGGATGTGAAAATGGTTGGGATAAATATGTATTTGAACACAATAAACATTTAGTATTCAAATTATTATCAGAAGTATTAGAAGAAGTTGTTGGAGAACAATTAATGCAACAATATGAAGCATGGGTTGATTATAGAAGTGTTGCTCTTGGTGATACAATAGAATTCAAAGTTCCTAATCAAGATTTATTTGAAGTAGGAATGGTTGCAGATGGTACTGACAACTTAAGAAGACAAAGAATTTTACACAATAAAATCGCTATGCAATCTTTCCAATTGGGTAACTAAACGCCCCTTTTGTTAAGCAATTAGCATTAGAACCCTTTTAATTGCTGGAAACTCCTAAAGCCAATTAAACCACAACGTAAGGTTAAATCCTAAGCGTGAAGGTTACGAAAGTAGAAAAAATTAATTGGATGACATATGGTTAAAACCTAAGTGTTATAATAATGGACAATCAGCAGGGAAGTATTTTATTATTTTATTCTAAATGTGTAACAAGTTAATAATTAAAATAGTATAATATAGAAAGGAGATGATAAATATGAAAAATGAGTATTATGTTTATGAATGGATTAGATTAGATACTAATGAACCTTTCTATGTAGGTATGGGTCATGGTAATAGATGTTATAAATTAACTAGAGGTAATAATCAACATTTTAATAACATAGTTAAATCAATACCGGTTGCAGTTAATATATTACACGATAATCTAGACAAGAAAACAGCATTTGATTTAGAGGTTTGGTATATAAGAGAATATAGAGATATTATAGGTTATGAAAGTATGTGTAATATAAACGATGGCGGAGAAGGATGTGCCTTAATAGGAAAAAATAACCCTTGGTATGGTAAAAAACTTTCAGAAGAACATAGAAGAAAAATATCTAAAAATCACGCTGATATGAGAGGGGAAAATAGTCCTTGGTATGGCAAACATCATTCTGAAGAATCTAAAATAAAAAGTAGTAAATCTCATAAAAAAGAAAATTTATCACAAGAAACAATAGAAAAAATGAGAAAATCGGCAACAGGTAAAAACAATCATAATGCAACATCAGTTATCTGTATTACAACTAAAAGGATATTTTATACAACTAAAGAAGGTGCAAATTTTTATAATATAGATAATAGTAGTATAGTTAAATGTTGCAAAGGGAAATTAAAAACTTGTGGTAAATATAATGGTAAACCATTAAAATGGAAATATATAAAATGGAATCATAATAAAACATTTAGAATAAATAAATAAGATAAACCTTCAACGACTAGGCTAAAGCCGTAGGGTGTAAGCGATTGACACTCGAAATGGAGGGCTACTAGAAATAGTAGGTGATATAGTCTTCTCTCATACGAAAGTATGAGCAGTTCATAAGAGAACGGATTAAGGAGTAGCGAACTTAATTGAAAATAATGCGTAAAAATCTATGAAGAATACTTAATGTTCGTAATGGGTAAAATAGACTTTGCAGACATGATAAACAGAGTTGCTAAATCAGTTAATAACGCTTTAATGAGAATAGTTGTTAAAGGTATAGAACAAGCATATGTTCCTGTTGGAAGTGAAAAATATGGGTTTGCTGGTTCTTATTCAGATGATGAAGTATTAAGAGTTGCTCAAAATGTTGAAGCTAAAACAGGATTAAGACCAGTTATATATGGTACTAAAGGTGCTTTAGCTAATTTAAGAAAATCTTCTCAAGCATTATGGGCAGATGCAGATAAAA
>JBGVLG010000004.1:0-2437 GCA_045124155.1 Anaeroplasma sp. | reverse complement strand
GCCAATTCTGTCACTGTTTCAATATTATATTCTGCTGTCGGTTCACCACCTAGAATAACAAGATTATCATAATATGATTTTTCTAGTTCTTTAAAAACTTCATCTTTTACTTTATCTGTAAATTCTTGTCCACTATTAGGATTCCATGCAACGCTATTAAAACATCCTTTACATCTGATTGGACAACCGCTAAAATAAATACTAACTGAAATTCCTAACCAATTACCTACTGAATTTTTTTTAATTTTATAATAATTACTCATGAATATCACCTCATTAATATTATATAAGTAAAAGAGGTAGAATGTTCTACCTCTTATTCTAAATGTAACACTCTTGATTTTATTTCTTTTGTTTTTCCTTCGTTCCAATAATTCTCTCCTAAATATCCGCAAGTACGTCTTACTACATTCATTTTTGCTTTATCTCTATTGCCACAATTTGGACAATACCATTCATCGTTTTCATCAAGTTTAATTTCTCCGTCGTATCCACATTCCATGCAATAATCTGATTTTGTATTAAATTCAGCATATTGAATATTATCATAAATAAATCTTACCATTGTTTCAATTGCTTGCACATTATTGTTCATATTAGGAATTTCTACATAACTAATACATCCACCACTTGAAATAGGTTGAAATTGTGATTCAAATAATAATTTATCAAATGCTCCTATTTCTTCTCTTACATCAACGTGATAACTATTTGTATAATATCCTTTATCGGTTACATTTTTAATTTCACCAAATCTAGCTTTATCAATTTTTGCAAATCTATTACATAATCCTTCTGATGGAGTTCCATATAATCCAAATCCTAAACCAGTTCGTTTTTTCCATTCATCACATACTTCTCTCAATCGTTTGATTACTTTTAATGCAAACTCTGTTCCTTTTGGCTCTGTATGAGATACACCAGTCATTAATTTTGTCATTTCGTAAACTCCAATGTATCCTAATGAAATAGTTGCATATCCATTTTCTAATAATTTATCAATTGTTTCACCTGATTCAAGTCTCGCTAATGCACCATATCGCCATAAAATAGGAGCGACATCTGATTTTGTTCCTTTTAAATGTTCATATCTACACATTAACGCTTCAAAACACAACTCCAATCTATTATCTAATAAATCCCAAAATAATCTTTCATTTCCGTCTGCAATAATAGCAATTTGAGGAAGATTGATTGATACAACTCCCATATTAAAACGACCCTCGAATTTATATTCTCCGTTTTCATCTTTATAAGGACCTAAGAAACTTCTGCAACCCATGGGCGAAAATACATTTCCATCATAGATTTTTTTCATTTCTTTAGATGAGATATAGTCAGGATATAAACGTTTAATATTACATTTACAGCATAATTTTGTAATATAATCATATTTACCGCCATTTAATGAATTATGTTCATATAATACATAAACTAATTTTGGAAAAGACGGTGTTGTATAAACCCCTTTTTCATTTTTAATTCCTTGAATACGTTGTTTAATAATTTCTTCTACAATATCAGCAATTTCTTCAATATACTCACTATTTTCATCAATATCTAAAAATAATGTGATAAAAGGTGATTGACCATTTGTTGTCATTAATGTGTTAATTTGGTATTGAATAGTTTGAACTCCACTTGATAATTCATCATGATATAATTCATTAAATATTTTTTCACGTTCTTCTTTATTTGAAATCATTGATGTAAGTTTATTGAATTTATTTTTACTTTTTCTTAAATATTTTCCTAGATGTTTGATATTAATCGATTGACCACCATATTGTGATGATGATACTTGTGCTATGATTTGCGTCATAACTGTACAAGCAACTCTAAACGATTTTGGTGTTTCAATCATTCGTTTATTAATAACAGTTCCATTATCTAACATATCCGCGATATTAACTAAATCACAATTATGAATAGATTGCAAATAATAATCCATATCATGAAAATGAAGTACACCATTATCGTGTGCTTGAACAATATGAGCAGGTAATAGTTTACGTCTTGAAATATCTTTTGATACTTCGCCTGCAATTAAATCACGTTGAGTTGAAGCTAATTTAGCGTCTTTATTTGAATTTTCTGTCATTACGTCATCATTTGTAAAGTTAACTAATCCCAAAATTGATTCATCTGTTGTATTTACTTCACGCTTAAAATCTTGAACGGCTTTATATTCGAAATATGCTTTAGCTGTATATTTATGTTTTCTTGCAATTAATTCTTCATAGATAAAATTTTCTATTTCTGATATTGTTAATCGTTCTTTTTTTGATAATTCTTGTTCAGCTTTACTTGCAATATTCATGGCAACATGACTATTCACATTACCACTTCCATATTTCATAGCCTTCATAATAGCATTATAAATTTTTTCTTTGTTAAATTCCGCTAATTCGCCATTTCTTTTGATAACCATGTTATC
>JBGVLG010000003.1:0-17464 GCA_045124155.1 Anaeroplasma sp. | reverse complement strand
GAACGAGAATGTCTTATACACTTTTCAAATAAAATAGCATTAAATGTAAAAAAAAGTTATTATGACTTTTCTTAACATTTAATGCTTTTTAGCGTTGTTTTAAACCCAAAAATATAGGTGGTGGTTAAAATTTGTGGTCACAACATAATTCATTATCGATTCATTTCTTTTACTTTCAGCAATCTTTTCTTTCTCCATCATCTTTTCAAAATTGCTTTTATAAACAGATGAATCCATATGCTTTGATTTTGATCCTTTCACTCCTCTATCAAGTCCATATTTTTTACTGATCTCATTATAATAATCATCTTGAAGTTTTGATAATTTTTGTTTACCGCTGGATTAGTTTGTTGTGCCAGTAAAAATGCTTTGCACCTAAAATCCATCTGTCTTTCCCTTCCCAAAAAGGTGTAACAAAAATATGCATATGATTAGGAGTCTTTTTACCTTCAAATTGTTCATCATCGTGAATAAATGCTCTATGTACATTATCCTTGCCAAAATGTTTAATTAAAAACTCTAAATTATCTTTATACCACTCTTTATATACAGCATCATCACCAATTGATTCTGAAGTTGTAAATACAATATCATATCCTAAAATAGAATTCTTTTGAACTCTAGGAACTATTGAAGTAGTACTACAACAACCGGTTGTAATATCAAAATTTTCATCAAATTCTGTATGAGTAAATAAAGCATTATTAAAAGCTTTTAAATAATCACCAGTACCTCTTATTGGAGATAATCCATCACCATATTTATCTGAACAATATTTTAATGATGGCATATCTAAATTTGCTCTTGAATTGTGTTTAGTAATATTAACTAAAGATCCTTCATTCTTTATAAGTTTAATTATAAAAATACCATAATTCATTTTAATTCCCTTTCTTGATGTATCATCAATAAGCCACACCCTTGTAAAGGGAATAGTAAGTTATCCACTTTCTCAAAGGAATCTCTAGCCTTCGACTTTTTGAATGATACATCCTTTTTTTACAATCAATCAACATCTATTATTAGATGTTTTTCTTTATTGTCATTTGATTTAGCATCAGTTGTTTTTAAGCTTCTGTTTTTATCTTTTAAACCATCAGCATAACCACTTTGATATTTTAATTCACCATTAAGTTTTTCTATCTCTGTTCTAAGTTTTTCATTTTCTAATTGCAATTCTTTAGCCGTTTCAGAATCAATTATATTCCTCCTCAATAATAAATTTTGTTCAGCTAAATCATCTTTATCTTTCTTTAAAGATTCTATTTGTGATTTATAATCTTCAACTTGAGTTATTTGCAATTTTATCTTTTCATTCTCATCTTTGTATTTTTTGGAATCATCATTAGCAATTTTTAATTTGTTTTTAAATCTTCCATTTCTTCGCTAACTTTAATTTCTGCCTTATCCTTTGCACCTTGTAAAACGGCAACGAGTCTTACTATTTTCCCCAGTATGCCCTTATTTCAACAAGGGTTGAATTATTATTTATATCGATTTCATCAACCATATCTAGAGCACCATTATCTAGCCTACAATATAAAAAAATAATCAATCATAACACAACATAATCAATTTTGATTTCTTCAAAACACAAAAAAAGCCCAGGCCGAGAAATCCTGAGCTAATTTTATATTTTTTCGCAATTTTACTATTATCAAACAATTAACGCTTAGAGAATTGAGGAGCACGACGAGCCTTCTTAAGACCGTATTTCTTACGTTCCTTAGCACGTGGATCACGTGTAACTAAACCAGCTGGCTTTAATACAGCACGATAATCTGGATTAACCTCTAATAATGCACGTGTAATACCTAAACGGATTGCACCAGCTTGACCAGTGATACCACCGCCACATACATTAACAAGAACATCGAACTTTTCAGTTGTTTCAGTTAACTCTAATGGTTGTAATACGTCTAAACGAACTGCTGCTGAAGGAATATAATCTTCAAAATCACGACCATTGATAGTGATTTTTCCTTTACCTGCACGTAAGTATACACGTGCAACAGAGCTCTTACGACGGCCTGTTCCTAAGTATTGAACTAATTTCTTTGCCATTTCTATATCCTCCTTATGCCTTTACCACTAATTCTACTGGCTTTTGAGCAGCATGTGGATGTTCATTAGATGCATAAACATATAACTGCTTTCTCATTTGGTCACCAAGCTTTGTATGTGGTAACATACCATATACTGCATTTTCAACCATTCTAGTAGGATACTTTTCCATAACCTCTTTTGCAGTTTGAGTCTTAAGACCTCCACTGTATTCAGAGTGTCTACGATAAAGTTTATCATTCCACTTGTTACCAGTTAATTTGATTTTGTCAGCATTAATAACGATGACATTGTCTCCGCAATTTACATGTGGAGTATAGATTGGCTTATGCTTTCCTCTTAAATAAGAAGCAACAACTGTAGCTAAACGTCCTAATGTTAAGCCAGTTGCGTCAACTACATACCAATTGTGTTGAACTGTTTGATTGTTTGCCATGAAAGTATTCATGTTTTTTCCTCCTAAATTAAATAATTAAATTAGGGCAATTGTGGATAATTGCTTAAAATGTACCATTTGGTATTGTACAATACTAAAAGTAAATAGTCAATATTTTTTAAAAAAATAATTAATTAATTTTAACCTTAAAAAATAAAAATGATTATATAGCATATCTATCTAAGCTATATAATCATTCATTAAATATTATTTCCAAATTCCTTCTGGATATTCTCCATTATTCATTAGACTTTCTAATGACTTAACTACATTTTCTTTATCTTCCTTATAAGTGATACCATACCATACTGCCTTAGTAGCTAAAATATCAACAGAAATTTTATTATCATGAATTAAATCTGAAACAACAGTAGGAATTAAATATTCACAAGAAGCTAAATTATTCTTATTTGCTTCCATAAATGGCTTAAATCCTTCTTCAATATAATCCATAATATTTTTATTAAAACAGAACATATTCATAGAAACTAATGTATCAGAAGAAATGTTCATAACATCACCACCCTCAAGTGGTGTTGCGATAATATCATTATTAACCTTTTCTATTTTAGATTCAATTAAAGAATTAAGCTTCTTATTCTCATCAAATACTAATACACCTCTTTTTACAGAACCATTTTCAGTCATAGTATTAGTTACACGATACGCAACATTAGCGTAAGTATTAGGATCATTTGAATTTCTTAAGAAATCAGCAGCTACCTTAAAAGCATCACTACCATAGAAATCATCTGCATTAATAATAATAAATTTATCACTAACATAAGGCTTTGCAGCTAAAATAGCCTGAGCTGTACCTAATGGTTTTACTCTATCACTAGGTAAAGTATAACCCTCTGGAATCAAATCAAGAGATTGAAATGCATAATGAGTTTCAATCTTATCTTCAACTCTTTTTCCTATTGTATTTTTAAATATTTCATAATTTTCTTCTTTAATAATGAATACTACTCTATCAAAGCCTGCTCTTTTTGCATCATAAATAGAATAATCAATTATAAAATTTCCATATTTATCTATTGGTTCAATTTGTTTTAAACCACCAAATCTACTGCCCATTCCAGCAGCTAAAATGACTAAATCCATAAATTAGTCCTCCTTTAAGTGTACTAATTATAATATAAAATTAAAAAATAAGCAAATTTTGTTATTTTTTAAGAATAAATTGTAAATCCTCAATTGATATTGATGATATTCTTTGATCATCATTTGCGATTAATTTATCAATAATATCCTTCTTAATATTTTGTAACTCTATAACTCTTTGTTCAATAGAATCCTCACAAATCAGCTTAATAACCTCAACATTCTTTGTTTGACCAATTCTATACGCTCTATCTGTCGCTTGATCCTCAGCACTACTATTCCACCATGGATCTAAATGAATAACTATATCAGCACCAATTAAATTTAATCCTGTACCACCAGCTTTAAGAGAAATTAAGAATACTGGAATATCATTTGAGCTATTAAAATTATTCGCAAGCTCTAATCTCTTTTTCGCATCAGTATCACCAGTAATCATATAATATTTAATATTCATTTCTTCTAAATATTCTTCTACTAATTTTAAAGCAGAAACAAATTGAGAAAATATTAATATACGATGTCCTTCAAATAAATATTCTTTTAATAATTCCTTTAATAATTCTAATTTAGCACTAGGACTATTATAATTTTCAATAAATAAATTAGGATCGATACATACCTGACGCAATCTAGTTAATAATGCTAATACCTCAATACTCTTTTTATTTTCAACATAAAGCCTATCTAATGCCTCATTACAAATAGAATCATAAATCTTTCTTTGTTCTTTACTCATTTCACAGGTTACAATTCTTTCATATTTAGAAGGTAAATCCTTTAATACATCCTTTTTAGTTCTTCTTAAAATGAATGGAGCTACCATTTTAGCAATATAATCAGTATATTTAGTATCATTTAAATATCTACTCTTAAATTTACTTAATTCATCAAAATATTCTGGCATTAAGAAATCAAAAATACTCCATAAATCAATAACATTATTTTCAATTGGTGTACCAGTTAATGCATAACGATAACAAGCATTAACCTGTTTTACATTAATTGATTTTTTAGCATTAACATTCTTAATAGTTTGAGCCTCATCTAACACAAGAAAATTAAAATAATGATTTAAATAATCTAAATCTCTTCCTAATGAATCATATGAAATAATATATACAACCTTTTTATTAGGATCAATTTGAGAAATAATATTTCTTCTTTCTGTCATACCACCATAAATTTCTATAGCTTCAATTTGTGGTGCGAACTTATTAAATTCATTCTTCCAATTAAATACTAAGCTCTTAGGACATACAATAAGTGATGGTAATTCACTACTATCAGCTAAAATAAGAGTAATAATTTGTAAGGTTTTTCCTAAACCCATATCATCAGCTAAAATACCACCAATATGGTATTTTTTTAATATTGATAACCATTTATAGCCTACAACCTGATAATCTCTTAATTCTGCATTAATACTAGGTAATTCAATATCAAAATTTTTATATTCCTTTATTTCATTTACCATATTTGATAAATAATCATCAATTTGACAATTATTAATATGAGCATAAGCTTTTATTACTTGATAAGTTGGAATATAATTTCTTTCATTAGGTTCCTTTTGATTCAAATTTAAATCAGTAACAGTTTGATAGAATTCATTAGTTTCTTCATTATCTAAATCAACAATATTATTAGTACCTAATACTACATATTTTCTCTTTCTCTTTAGAGCTCTATATATTTCTTTTAATTCATCTTCACTATATTCACTTTCAGTAACAAACGCATCAAGCATATTATTGTTATACTGAATTCTAACAATTGGAGTTTTAAATTGAGTAATAGTTTTATTACTTAATGCATCAGATAAATAGACTGTTGCGATACTTCTAAGGTATGAAAAATCCATTTTTAAGAATTTAATTTGATTATCCTCATCACTCATTACTCCATCAATAAAACCTAAATTTTTAAGATAATTTTGATAAGTATTAAGCTTAGATAAATCACTGATATTACTAATCTCATCAATATTTAATGGTATATTATTTTTAGAATACTTATTTGAAACTGTAATACCATAGCTTGTCCAATCAAAATATGCATCTATATCTAAATCAATAATCTTAAAATCTGATTTAATTTTTTCAGATAATTCTATTTTATCTTTATATCTAGAAACAATTACATCTCTTATTTTTTCTTTAATAGGCTTAATCGTTTTATTTTGGTTTTGAATAAATAATTTAAATAATGGATATTCCTTTTTATTAATATTTAAAACATTTATTTTTTGATTATCTTTATCAAAATAAAAATAAGTATCATCCATTAATATTATTAAGTTTTTATTATCAATACCACTTAATTGAAGCTTATATTCATCATCAATAATATATTTAACATCAATAGGATCTAATGATAATAGATAATTAACATCATGAAATTTTAGATATGTATTCTTTAATATATATAATATTTTCTTAAGATTCTTATCATTTAATGAATTTCTATAAGAGGATTGATAATAATAACTTCCTCCTGGAATAAATATTTCCATTAAATATTTTATAAATTCATCATATGGCTTTTCTAAATAATCAGTATCATGCTTAAAGGTTAATTTTTTACCATATTTCTTTTCCTCATTATTAATAAATAACATTACAAAATCAAGCAAATCTTTAACCTTATATAATTGTTCATTACCTATTTTTAATTCTAAAGACAAGCCAGAATATATTTTAACTAATTCAATCTCAAGTCTTACAGTAGGATTAGAATTTAAATCAGTTAATACTATATCTCTTTCTATTACATCTAATGATTTATTTATTTCTTTTAGACTTAATTCTAGCTCACGTGCTTCTTTTTCATTTATAAATAATTGATATTTATTATTAATTTCTTCTTTATAATTATCTAATACATAATCAAGACAATAATTTGCTATATTCAAATTATTAAAAGAATCAATTGATTTTAATGATTCTTTTTCCATATCAATTAATTCTATTTTAGCTATATTTGTATCATTAAATACTAATTCTATATCTAAATAAAAATTATTATCATCTGTATGAATAAAATAATTCAAATCAAAATAATAAAATAAATCATCTGAATTAATTTTCATATAGCTTGGTCTAGATAAAAGATTATCATTTAATGGTTCTTCCATTAATCTTTTTTCATTAAAAAATAAATCATTAGTTTCTAATAAAAATAATAAATATCTTTCATGTGGTAAATTAGATATTATATTATATAAGCTAGCCTTTCTAGCTTTTGTTTTTATTGTTTTAATTAATCTAATAACAATATTAGCTAATTCTTTTGGGTAGTTCATTAAAGTATTATAATTATCAAGTATAAAGCTATATGATAAATTAGGATCTATTTCATTTAATATAGAAAATTGAGCTTCTACTGGAAAATTAGTAATTACATTAATATCCTCTATTAAGCTTGGTCTTTGAATGTATAATTTAAGAGAATTATCTAAATTTAAATAATTCAATGTTTTCTTTATTTTATCAGCATTAATAACTTTTAAATTTTTATAAATAATTTCAAAATTATCATTAATATAATCTTTAGATAAATTAGATAATATCTCATCATAATAATAATTATCAAAATTAATATGACTACAATTATCAAATAAAGCATTAAATGCTTCTTCATATTTATCTTCAAGTAATAATCCATTTAAACTACTTAATACATCATTTTTATAATAAGCTTTATTGATATCTAAAGTAGTTTCTCTTTTAATTCTATTAAAAATTATTCTATCATCGGCATGCTCAGGGGTATTAAGTATTTTAGCTACTCTATTAGTTAATTCCTTTATAGACATAAAAAAGATACAATAGTTTTTAATAAATGAATATACTCTATCTTTATTATATTTGTTAAAAGCTTCATTAACAAAATTATTAAATGATATATCATCTAAAGCTAATATATCATTCTTAATATTTTGAAATCTTTTAATAGGAAATTGTTCAATATAATCATCCTTATTAAATAAAAAATATTTTGAAAAATTAAAATCATTTTCTATTTCATTACCTCTAAGTGAGGTAAGCTCTTTTATGTTATCTCTAAGCTTTAAAAAGGCTGCAACACTATGCTTACATTTATAGCCTACAGGACAGGTACAAGATGATTCTTTCGAGAAAGAAATTTCTACATCATAAATATCATTACCTTCAACTTTAGCAAAAAATTTTTTATTTTTTATATAAAAGCTTTTTACTAGATTTTGATGATAGTAATCTTCTCCTTTCTCTATTGTAGTAAGCTTATAGGATTCAAAAAAATCATCACTATTTATTTTATTTATAAAATGATCAGGAATTTCTACTATCATTTTATCATCCATTTTTAAAAAGTCTTCTGATATTACTCTTTGTCCATAATCTAAAAAATTGATAGTATAATAAAGTCCCTCAATATTATCAATGATTCCAAATCTTAAACTTTTATGAAATATTAAATCGCCCTTTTTCATAAAAACCTCCATATAAGTATTATAATTATATCGAAAAAAAAGAGAAAAGCATAGTTCTTTTAAGAAAATACTTTTCTCTTTATAATATTATTCTTGTTGTTCTTCTAAACCTTGAGATTGCTTCTTTTGGTTATTCATAAACTTTTCAGCTTGTTTTCTTTGAGATTCAGTAACCTCAATACCAGAAGCAACTGGCTGGTTAAGCACAACCTGCTGGAATGATAAATCAATACCATTTTTAAGGAATACTGCACGATATTCACGTAATAGATCTCTTTGTACCTGATATCTATCTTCTTCCTTACATTTAGCAACTACCATTACAGAAACATTACTATCTCCATAATATGATACACCCTTATAATATGGACCATCTACTATTGCCGGAATCTTTTTCTTAAATTCAGGGAAATTTTCCTTTAATAATGTTTCAACAAATTCGATTGGTACATCATATGGAAATTCACAAGTGACAGAAGCTAGTGATAGTTCTCTAGACATATTAATTACATTTGAAATATCACTATTATTGATTATTTTGATATTTCCTGCCATATCTAATAACTTAGTAGCACGAATACCAATTTCAATAACTGTACCTCTAAAATCTCCAATAGAAACTATTTCACCTACATTATATTCATTTTCAAAAATAATGAACATTCCAGCAACAACATCAGCTATTAAGCTCTGACAGCCTAAACCTATAACTAAAGTTAGAATACCAACAGATGCGAATAAAGCAGCTGTATTAACACCACAAGCTTGAAGTATTAAAAATATTAATACTATAGCACAAGTATATTTAACAATTCCATCAAATAAAGTAATAACTGTTTTAGTACGGTTATTCTTTTTCATTTGCTTACGGAATATTAATCTAATTAATCTACATACTGCAACTATAACAACAATATAGATTAAGCAATGAATTAATGTTGGAACATGTGCATTTAATGATGCTAAAGTTGCATCAATATCCCAAACATTTTCCTTCATCCAAATACCAAAATCACTATCTTTGGCTGCTGATTCAACAATAATAGCTATAAGAAATGCTACTACTACTAAAATAGCTAAAGATATTTCAATAATTCTAAAAATTTTCTTTTTATCCTTTTTCATATTTCTCCTCCTATGAATTAGTTATTTCTATTTCTTTATATTTATTACCAACAAGTACTATGTTATTTGAAGAAAGTGTATTCTCAAATTCTGTAGTAAGAACTTTTTCACAAGCATTTACTACAATAGAAGCAATTTCCTTCGTATTATCATAATTACCAGTTGAGTATGTCGAATCAACAGTTACAACCTCACTACTACCATCAGTGTATTTGACTGTAACTTCTTCTAAATAATTATAGTAAAAATTATTTATTGTAAATTGAGATTTTTCACTATCTATTGATAATGTAGTTGATGAAGTATCAAGAGTACCTGTAATAGGACCAGATGGCCATTCTCCTGTTATATAATAGCTTACTCCATTATATCTATAATAAATTTGATAAATAATGCTATATTTTGAATTATTAAGATTACATTTTGATGCAATATAATCATTACCCTCAATATAATAATCAGTATTAGCTTCAACATCATGTAATTTAATAGAATAGAAAACATCACTACTATTTGATGTAAAATTCATTGGTATATATACATTAAATGTATCATCTTCATTATATGTAATATAACAATCTCCTGGATTAGGGGTAATATTTGAATATGTTGGAATACTTAATGTTGATGTGTCAGAAATAATTGTATACTCAAAGGTTTTAGATAATATTACATCATTTGAATTCTTCTTAACCTTTAAATTAAACGCACTATCTAATGAAAGGGTTGAAGAATCAAACACTAAATATTGTCCAACAGTTCTTGTTGGTGTAACCTCAATTACCTCATCAGCTTTTTCTTGAGCTAAATATATTGAATATCCTTCTAAGTCATTAACACTTGAATTTATTAATAATTTATTTGAACCATCATAATCATCATATACTATTTCATTTATTTCAAATTCAAATAACTCATTAGTGTAAATATTCATTGTAGTATATTGATTTCCTACTAGTGAAATATTATGACTATTTAATATATCTTCATCTATTAGATTTGTTGAATAGCTTATAGTAATATAATTAATCAATTTATTAGAATCATAGCTACCTGTAATTGTTATTCCATCACTACTAATTGTTACTTCCTCACTAGTACCATCACTATAATTAATTACTGCAGTATTTAATACTGGATATGCAAAATCAATTGTAAATTCATTATTTACTGATGGATCATAGCTTACTTCATAATCACTACTATTTAAATCCTCTATTACTCCACTTGGATATTCACCGCTAATATAATAGCTTATTCCATTATATCTATAATATATTTGATATGTAATACTATATCTTGAATTAGCTAAATTTGAACCAACTGCGTAATAATCACTGCCCTCAAGATAATGTATTTCATCAGTTTCTACATCAGTTAATTTTATCCTATACCATATATCTCTGCTATCTGATGTGAAATTAATTGGTAAATATGTATTAATTGTTCCATCTTCATTATATGTAATATGACAATCTCCTGGATTAGCATAGTTATTTGAATATGTTGGAATACTTATTGTTGATGTATCTGATATTATTGTATATTCAAATTTTTTAGATAGTTGAATGAAATTACTATTTTCCATTAATCTTATTGTAAAAGAATTATCTAACGTAATATTTAATGAGTCAAAAACATAAAAACCATTAGTATACTCTTCACTATTTATTATTTCACCATTTTGTTCTAGAACAAGAGAATAATTACTATCTATATCTAAATTTGAACTTATTAATAACTTATTTGATGACTCATAGTCATTATAAATTAAATCATAAATTACTAAATCGAATAACTCATCTGGATAAATATTCATATCTTGATATTTATTACCTATTATTTCAATTTTATTATTAATTAATAATTCTTCATCTATTTCCTTATATGAATATTTTATATTAACATATGATATTTCTTTATTTGTATCATAACTTCCTATAAGAGTATTTTTATCTAAATTATTTTCTATTTCTAAATTTATATCTTCGTAGCTTTCATCAGAATAATAAACTCTTGCTGCAGGAAAAACATCATAATTAAAATTATTTATAGTAAACTTTGCACTACTGTCTGATGAATCATATTCAACTAAATAATTATTTTCAACGATTATATTTAAATCATCTAATACTAAACTATCAATTAAATAGCTAATGCCATTATATCTATAGTAATAATGAATGCTAATGGCATTACTATTATTCTTATTTAAATTAGTGATAATTGGTATATAATCAGTACCTTCATAATAAATATTATCATTCAATATAACCTGATACCATAAATCATCATTACTACTGAAGCATATAGGTAAATATGTATTAAAGCTTCCATCTTCATTATAGGTAATATAACAATCACTATTATTAATATTTTCTTTAGAGAAGCTTGGATAAGAAACATTGTTTATATTAATAATACAATTATTAATTAATATTTCTTCTCCATTAATTTCAGCATATAATTCAATTTCTTTTTCATTAGCATAATTACTTAAATCAAAACAATAATAGTCTTCTAAATATTTTATTTCTTCCAAAATATTATTACCTATTTTTGCATGTATTCTAGCTTCATTAGGTAAAAAATCTTTAATTTTAAACATTAATAAATTTGAATTTGAATTATCTCCAAATCTAATATCTTTAAATGAAATATTTCCATTAATAAATATATTTTTTATATATTTTTTAAATTACTGAACTCTATTAAATTTCCTTTAATATATGCTTCTAGTTTAACATCACCACAAATATTAATATTAATTTTATTATCTTTAGGTTCAATTTTTTCAGATTCACCATAACTATTTGAAGCTATAATGTAATCAATTGAATAATTATTATCAATGGCATATTCTATTGAATAATTATTATCCTCACTATTAAATATAGGTTCACTATATTCTAAGCTAAATCCTGTAAAATCGTTGATTGAATATTTATGACTATAAGTTTCATCATAATATTTAATGATTAATTCTAATTCTAAGGAATTATAATCAATAATTAAGTCATTAATTTTAATATTATTACCATTAATCTTATAAATATTATTAAAATCATTTGAAGTTACTAACAACTCATATGAAGCAGTGTCAAAATAATTTTCTAAAGTTATATCCAAATTATATCCTGAATTCATATTTCCAGTAATTTGTACATTATCAATTCCATAATCAACATCCTGTTTAATTAATCCCTTTGGATATTCTACTGTTACTATTTTATCTAAAATAACAATATCCTCACCAAAAAATTTACAATATACATTAAATTGATAATCTCCTTCTTTAGCATAAATATTACCATTAAAATAATAGTCTTTTGATAAATCATCATTTTGATATACAATTTCATCAGCATATGAAATTGTATAATAATAATCTAATCCTTCTTGATAGTAATCAGAAATAAAAATATCATAAGATAATGACATCATTGATTTATCAAAATCAGGATCTAAATTATATTTAAATGCAGTTGTAGGGGAATCGGGTTTTTTAGTATAAAAAGATTCACTATTATAAGTAATATTTCCGCCTAAATCTTTATTATCTACAACTAATGACATTTTATATTCACAATATGGTTTTAATCCTGTAACAATATTTTCATTTGTTCCTTCTTCTATTGAACAAACATATTTATTATATCCATTTTCAATGATAATACTATATTGTGATTCTATATCTAAATCACTAACCTCAACAACATAGTGAACATAATCACAGCCAATATCAAGACTAATAATATTCATTTGTGGTGAAGTAAGTAAAAAATTAGATGCGGCAGCAACAGCTCCAACAGCTCCAATTGCCGTTGTAGCAACAGTACCAAT
The DNA here is from genome assembly GCA_045124155.1 of Anaeroplasma sp. Taxonomy (GTDB): domain Bacteria; phylum Bacillota_I; class Bacilli_A; order Acholeplasmatales; family Anaeroplasmataceae; genus Anaeroplasma. The sequence goes on along the minus strand of JBGVLG010000003.1, from coordinate 4,415 downwards.
AGTACTAGCAATACTGCCACCTGTTGAAATGGTTGCGGTAGATGTAGATACAGATGCCTCTAAAGAAGTACTAGAAACACAAGTAGAATCTGTTTCAATTCCAGATTGAAGTGAATTAGTATCTTGATTTACATTATTATTTAATTCTTTATTAAAGTCATTATAATCAGTATTTCTTGCTATAGAATTAGTTTGAGAGTTACTATTAAAATTATCATTTGATGATTCATTAATATCATCCTTATATTCTTTATTGTTAAATATTTCTTTAGAATTTGAATAATTTTCAGCTTTAAGCTCTTTATATTCATCTATTTTTTTAAATTCTTCAGAATCAAAATATTCTTTCATAAACTAGCACCCCCTTATCTAAAAACATATTGAAATACGCATATAAATATTATATAAATATTTATTTTTATTTTCAATCATAAAAAAAACAAAAGAAGTAAATAAAATGCACCTTAAATACATAAGATGCAAATTATTATAATCTATATAAATTTTTGTATAATATTCACAATAATCATAACAACACTCATAACAACAAGACCATAGCCCAACAAGCGATTCATAGTTTTAGGAGAGGCTTTATTTGCAAATTTAGCAGTAACTAAAGCACCTATTAAAGTAAATATAATACATAATAAAAGTATCTGCCAATCACTAATACCTCCACCTATAATAAAATGAGAACCAGCTCCAGTTAATGCAGTAAAAGTCATAATAAATACACTAGTACCAACAGCAGTCTTAAGCTCATATCCTAAGACACTAACTAATACTAATAGCATCATCATGCCACCACCAGCTCCAACAAATCCACATATTAATCCAATAAACATTCCACATACAATAGATTGAATAATAGCTTTTTTTCTAGTTCTAGTTTTATTACTTTCCTTAGCTTTCATTACAGGTCTAAAAATAAACTTAAGTCCTGCAAATAATGTCATAAACATAGAAAAACCTCCCATTGTCTCTTTAGGCAAAAGTGAAGCTAAATAACTACCAAGTAAAGTAAACACTAAAACACTTATAAGCATAACAATACCATTTTTAATATCAAGATTTTTATTTTTTCCATAAGTAATTGCAGAAATAGCTGAAGCTAAAATATCTGAAGCTAAAGCAATACCAACTGCCTCATATGGATCAACATTCAAAAATGTAATAAGCATTGGGGCAATAACTGCCGCAGCAGATAATCCCGCAAGACCCGTACCAAATCCAGCTCCTAATCCTGCAATTAAGCAAATTAATATTTTAACAAAAATATCCATAATAAACTCCTAAACAATTAACAATAAAAGTTTAGCATTTAATAAATTCAAGGTCAATATTATTATTCTAAAATAAACAAAACCAATACTTTTGTACTATATTATATTAAAATAGTTTAAATTGTAAACTAATATTGATTGAAAAATAATCAACATTATGCTATAACATTGAAAGAAATAAATTAAAGAGGTAGACTTATGAAAAAAAGAAAAATATTAACAATAGTATTATCTATAGTTTGTGTTATTATTTTATTTATGGTTGTAATAAATGTAATTCCACCAAAATATTCAATTGATAATAATCCATTTATTTCTACTAATGGCACAATGCTATGTGCACATAGAGGTGGCGCTATTCAAAACCCTGAAAACACAATGAAGGCTTATAAATCCGCTGTAGAGGATTATCAAGCTGATATTTTAGAAACTGATTTATGGATGACTAATGATAATCATTTAGTCCTAAATCATGATGGTATGCTAAATAGAACCACTGATATTGCATTATTTGAGGGTGATTCTTATGATGAAAATAAGGACTATCATATTGGAGATTATACTCTTGAGGAATTAAAAAAATTTAATTTTGGATACCAATTTGAATTAAATGGAGAAAGACCTTATAAGGATTTGACTACCTTAGATAATCCAAATAGAAATCAAATTATTAAGGATAATGATCTAGCAATTACAGAGTTTAAGGATTTCTTAGATTATTTTTATCAAAATAATAAAGATATGTTATTTATTGTAGAAATAAAAAATCCAGGCCAAAAAGGCATGGAAGCTGCTGATATAATGGCAGATTTATTAATTAATGTTTACCCTGAATATCAAAATAGAGTAGTAATTGGTACTTTTAATGATGAAATTGAAGCTTACTTAAAAGATAATTATCCAACCCTATTAAGAGGTGCTTCTACTAAGGTAGCAACATCATTTATTATTACTCAACTATTAGGTGTAAATATCTTTGATAATGCTAGTGTTGCTTGTCTTCAATTACCAATCAAGCAATCAGGTTTAGACTTAACCTGGGATACATATATAAGTAGAGCTCATAGAAGAAATATAGCTGTTCAATATTGGACAATAAATGAAGAAGCTGATATGAGAAATCTAATTAATAAGGGTGTAGATGCTATAATGAGCGATGATATTGCATTATTAAGAAATGTATTAGATGATATGAATAAATAAAAGATTGGCATGATTATAAAAAATCATGCCATTTTTAATTAATTATAAATCTATTATTTTCTCTTTTCTATTTCAAGATCAATTATTTTTTTAATATCCTCTAAATTAATTTTTTTACATTCTATATTTTTATCCTCATGAAGTATTAAACTATTTCCTACTAAATAACAATCAATATTAGCATATTTACCACATAAATAATCTTCTACATCATTATTACCAAAAATAATTACTTCTTCTGGTTCTAAATTAAATTTATTTAATAGCATATGAAAATATTTTGGATTAGGCTTAGTATAATTAGAATTCTCATATGAAGTGATAAAATCAAAATCATCTTCCTTTAATCCTACAAAGCTCATTCTTTCTAAAGTAGCTATATAAGGGAAAATAGGATTTGTAGATAATACTACATATTCCACTTTACTCTTTGCATATTCTACTATTTCTCTTGCGTAAGGATTATCTTTACAAAAGACTTTAGTCTTTTTAAATTCATTACGATAAAATTCTTCAAAATAAGGCATATCTAATAATTTCTCTTTACCATATATTCCTTTAAAATAATCCCAGAATACTTCTTCATTAGTTTTATTTCCATCATTTTTATACATAGCCTCAGTACCAGCTAATATAACCTTAATTAATTGATTCTTATCATAATTATATTTTTCCATTTTATTTGATAGTAATCCAAAATATCCTTTTGCAAATTCATTTTCATCCATTGGTAATAAAGTTCCATCTAAATCAAAAAATATAGCCTTTAGCATTATTTTCACTTCTTTCTTGATATAAATATCATATTTTGATATAATTCTAATCAGTTGTTACAAATGTAATAACTGTATGTATTATAAATAATATAATTTATTATTTCAATTAAATATATTACACATATGGCAAATGGAGGTATTTTGTAATGACTGATAATAAAAATATATCTGGATTAATTAATTATAATAAAGAAATAAATTATTCAATAAAAGAAGCTATTCAAGAAGCATTAGTAGAGCTTATGAAAAATAATGATTATAATAGTATTACTATTACTGCATTATGTAAAAAAGCTGGAGTATCTAGAATGGCATTTTATAATAATTATAAAACATTAAATAATGTTATAAAATCTATTGTTAATAATGTAAATTATGAAATAGTAAATGCAGTTGGCAGTCCGTTCAACAAAACCTATAAAACTCTATAATACTATAGTTTTTTGTTTGCTTCCTTATTCAACGAGCCCTGTTTTGCAATAAAACAGTTGGTATTTACTCTCCTAAGGCGTTAATTTCGCACGAACGTATGCGTATTTTTCGTTTTATTTTAAATAATTATTTAAATTTATTGCTGCATTATAATCTCTATTTATCTTTAAACTACAATTAGGACACACAAATACTCTATCACTAAGCTTTAAATCTTCTTTTATATAACCACATCTATTACATTTTTTACTAGAGGGATACCATTTATCTGCATAGATAATATGTATTCCTCTTTTTATTACTCTTTCCTCTAACGTTTTTATAAACTTCCTAAATGGATTTTCCCCAATTCCTCTTGCTATATCATTTCTTTGGCCTTTTTTTCTCTTTTTCATAGAATTAACATCTAAGGTCTCTACACATATTTTATATGGTTGTAATCCTTCTATGTCATTAATGATTCTTGTTATATGATCATCTCTTAAATTTAGGAGTCTATCTTTATATTTTCTCCATTTAGCTTTTATCTTTTGATAATTTTTAGAATATCTTAATTCTTTATTTAAATTTTTTGATATTTTATATCTTTTTGACATTATCCTTTGTGTTCTTTTAAATTGCTTTTTTGCCTTTTTGTAGTTTTCTTTCTTTGTTACTGTTTCATATACAATATTATCACTTGTAACAATAGATTTTATATTTACATCTATACCTATTGTTT
>JBGVLG010000002.1:0-17098 GCA_045124155.1 Anaeroplasma sp. | reverse complement strand
ATGAGAATATACATTAATCTTCAAAGACTTAACAAAGCGTTTAAATGCAATTGTAAAGATGAAGATATATTCAAGGTGGCAAATTCTAGATTAGGTTGGTATCGAAGATGCGGAATGGATGTAGTGAACTACATATTAAGTCCTAAAGTTTTAGCACTAGCCAATAAGAAAAAAGGAAGACCGGGACTGGTCAACCCTTTGGCTTACTATCTTAGGTAGTTTGTGTTCAATATAAATGTAGCGCCGTATACGAGACCCGTACGTACGGTGCAATGGGAGGGGCAAAGAATTATTTTCTTTCCTCTACCCTATTCTTATAATCTAACCATAAATCATCAGTAATTTCACCATTGATGATTATTTCAGGTTCTTTTCTTAAAATATGTTTCGTAATATTAAATATCATATTAGAATCACATACTAAAGTATCTGCATTACCAAATTTATATTTTTTCATAGCTCCTAAGGTATAAAATGCTTTATCTAGCTTAGGAAATCTCATAGAAATATGAGGTTCAATTGGATTATAGTGTTTTCTCATATAAGAATCTAATATAATACCATCTTTTTTTATATATAAATGCATTGGCTTAGCACTTAATCTATTTGGAATATTTAATATCTCCTCAACACCATGAATAAAAGTATTTCTTTCATTTCCAACTCCCATTAATAATATTTTAGTATTTCGCTCTCTTAATCTATCATATACTCCATGAGGAGTTGCTGGAGTATTATTATATTCTTCATCTTTTATAAAATCTATTGCATCATTACCATATGCTAATATACTATGAGTTGGGTGTAGCGAACGATAGACATTTTTTCTTTTCATAAATAAATTAGGGATAATTCCTACACATGAAGGAGTATTATTAGGATCAAATATTGGATTATTTTCATTAATTGTTGCCCAAGTATGAGCTGGAAGAAGTAATAATCCCTCTTTAAAATAGTCCATTAAGGTATCTATAATATCATTTGCATCATACCCTATTTTTTTACAAGAAGAATGAATAAATACTGTATCATTTTTTGATAAATTCATTTTTATTAAATCATTAATCAAATTATTTAATATCATTTTTCTTTTCCTTTCTACTTTTTTTATAATCTCTATAGGTTGCGACCTTATCATAATATACTAATATCCATCCTGCTTTTGTAAATGGGGGTATTATTATTAAAGGAAACATATGATGTAATATCATATCCTTTTCAATTTTATTTAAAGGACCATAATCTCTTATAGCATTTTTATATGAGGTTTTAGGATGTCTTAATCCATGGAGTCTATGTCCTTCATTTTTATGATGCCAATCATATAAATAATAATCATGAAGCAAAGCTCCTCTAATTAATGAATATAAATCTATTTTAGAATTATGATTTTTATGATATTTATAGCATAAATAAGCAACACTTATTGAATGCTCATAAGTAGAGGTAGTATCATGATGAAAATAATTTTTCATTTTTTGATAGTTTTCAGTTTCAATTATTGGTTTTATTAATTCTAAAAATTCATTTTCCATACTATCACCTTAAATTATTCTAGCATAATATTAAGATAATTAAAATTAAAAATTAAATAATATATTAGATAATAAAAAATAATGCTATAATTATATATAAAAGAGGTATTAGTATGAAAAAGATAGATTGTCATATGCATCTAATTGAAAATATTCATGGAATGTCTTCAAGAGGATATTTAAGAGATTTAGGTAATGGTTGTGGAATATATGAGACAGGTGATATTGTAAGAATTATTCCAGAAGAATATGGAGCTTGTGTTACACCAGAATTATTAATAGAAATAATGGATCAAAATGATGTTGAATTTGGTATTATGCTACAAGGTCATTATGCAGGAGTACAAAATTTATATTCTTATGAGGCAATGAAAAAATACCCTAATCGTTTAATTGCATCAGCTATGATAGATCCTTTTTATAGAAAAAATAAAGAAATTAGAAAAAATCTTTTTGAAAATTTAAATATTAAAATAATTAAAATGGAAATGAGTAATTCCTCGGGAATAATGTGTAATCATCCTACTGTTGATTTAAATGGGGAAATAATGAATGAATTATATTCTTATATAGAGGATAAAAAGCTAATACTATTTATCGATATTGGTAGACCTAATAATGATTGTTATCAAATCGATGCATTGAAGGATGCAATAATTAGCCATCCTAATATTACATTTATTATTTGCCATTTAATAGCACCACAGGGAAATGATTTAGATTTATTTAAAGAAAATATCAATAAACTAAAGCTAAATAATTGTTATTTTGATATTGCCTCATTATACAATAATATTAAAGACCCTTACCCATTTTTAGAAACCCAAAAATATATAAAGGAAGCTATTAATATTGTTGGAAGTAATAAGATATTATGGGGAACTGATTTTCCTTCAGCAATGAAAAATAATAGCTATAAGGATTCTTATAAATATATTGAAGAATCAAATTTATTAACTGATGAAGAAAAGGCTAATATTTTATATAATAACGCTAAAAGTTTATTTGGAGATTTTCTATGAATAAAAAAATGAAAAAAATAAAAAAATAATTTGACATTGAAATGATTATCATTTATAATTATTTTGTTGTAACATGCACCACGTAGAAAGGGTTCTAAATGAGTATACTCTACCCTAATAGTGTGTCTTAAAAATAATAAGGAGGTAATACGACATGTATGCAATTGTAGAAACTGGTGGAAAGCAAGTTAAGGTTGAAGTAGGCCAAGCAATCTATGTTGAAAAGCTAGAGGTTGCTGAAGGTGAAACTTATACTTTCGATAAGGTTTTATTTGTATCTGGTGATGATGTTAAGGTTGGTGCTCCATATGTTGAGGGTGCTACTGTAGCTGCAAAGTGCGAAAAGCATGGTAGAGGTAAGAAGATTACAATCTATAAGTATCGTCCTAAGAAGCACAGTGCTTCTAAGAAGGGTCATCGTCAATCATATACTAAGTTAGTTGTTGAAGCAATCAACGCTTAATTATGACTGAATATAGTGTAATCTATAAAAAGGATGAAGGAACAGTAGAACTAAAAGGACATAGTGGCTATGCTGATCATGGCTTTGATATTGTATGTGCTTCTATTTCAACTGTTACGATTATGACCGCTAATCTATATGAACGTTTAGAATTAGGTTACAACATTCTAGATTTAGTAGTAGAAGAAGGATATTTTAGATTACAGGTCAAATTAAACGATAAGGTTTCAAAAGGAATTTTTGAAAATTTAGTTGATGCCTTAGATAGTTTACAGGAGCAATATCCTAAATATATTAAAAAAAAGAACTAGGAGGATTTTAATATGTTATTAAAGCTTAACATTCAATTATTCGCTTCTAAAAAAGGTGTTGGTTCTACTAAGAACGGACGTGACTCAGAAGCTAAGCGTTTAGGCGCAAAGGCTAGTGATGGCGAAGTTGTTTCTGCAGGTTCAATTTTATACCGTCAAAGAGGTACTAAGTTTTTCCCTGGTACAAATGTAGGTCGTGGCGGCGATGATACTTTATTTGCTAAGGTAACTGGTACTGTAAAGTTTGAACGTAGAGGACGCGACAAGAAGCAAATTTCTGTTTATCCTATTGCTGAATAATATATAATTGTGCCCAAAATGCTTGGGCACTTTTTTTAAATTTTAAGGTAGGTGAATTTTATGTTTGTCGATCAAGCAAAAATGGAGCTTGAAGCTGGTAAGGGTGGCAATGGTATTGTTGCTTATCGTAGAGAGCTTAAGGTTGAAAAGGGTGGACCATTTGGAGGCTCTGGTGGTAAAGGAGGCTCAATTATCTTTAAGGGTAATGAGGGAATGTCCACACTATTAGATTTAAGATATAATAGAGTATTAAAGGGTAAACCAGGTGAAAATGGTAAAACCAAAGGACAATTTGGAGCTAATGCAGAGGATACTATCGTTTTAGTTCCAGTTGGTACTACTATTTTTGATGATGTTACTAATAAAGTAATTGCTGATATAACTGAGCATAATCAAGAAGTAGTAGTATGTAAAGGAGGAAGAGGCGGTAGAGGTAATATGGCCTTTGCGTCTGGTACTTATAAATGCCCTGATTTCTGTGAAAAGGGTGAACCTGGTGAAAAGAAAAATATTCGATGCGAGCTAAGAGTACTTGCTGATTGTGGATTAGTAGGTTTCCCAAGTGTAGGTAAATCTACATTGATTTCTGCAGTATCTCAAGCTAGACCTAAAATTGCAAGCTATCATTTCACAACATTAGTACCAAATTTAGGTATGGTTCGTTTAAATGATGGTAGAGATTTCGTAATGGCAGATTTGCCTGGTATTATTGAGGGTGCTCACGAAGGTGCTGGATTAGGACTACAGTTTTTACGTCATATAGAACGCTGTAAGGTAATAGTACATGTTATTGATATGGGTGCTGTAGATGGAAGAGACCCTTATGAGGATTATTGTATTATTAATAATGAACTTAAGGAATATAAAATGAATCTTTCTAAACGTCCGATGATAATTGTTGCGAATAAAATGGATGTAGAAGGTGCAGAAGAAAATCTTAAGAAATTTAAAGAACATGTAAAAGAGCCAATAATTTGTATCTCAGCATATGAAAAGAAGAATCTTGATGAATTATTATATAAAATTGCTGATACATTAGAAAATACAGAAGAATTTAGTTTATTTGAAGAGGATGAGCTTGATGTCGTTGAATATGGATTAAAAGAAGAAAAGAAATTCTTTAATATTGAAAGACAAAGTGATGGAATTTTCAATGTAACTGGTGATGGAATATTACGTTTATTTGAAATGACTGATTTCGATTCAGATACTGGTAGAGCTCGTTTTGCTAGACAATTAAGAAGTTATGGAATTGATGATGAATTAAGGCGATTAGGTGTTAAAAATGGAGATACAGTAAGAATCTTTGATTTTGAATTTGAATTTATTGATTAATCAATTTACTATAATTAAAAAAATGGACAATAGCTATGTAAAATTCATAATCTATTGTCCTTTTTTAATAAAATAATATATTTTATTTTAATATTTCATTTAATCCTAAATTATTTATTATATTATAATATTCATCTTCATTAACAATATTCATTTGAGAAATATTTTTAATATTAGCTTCTTTAGCTAAATAAATAATATCATCTAAATTATTAGGATTCTCTAGTAAATAAACATTAACTAATTTTTTATAGTCATTTTTTAAGGCATATAGTCTTGCGTGTCCATCAAGTGCGATATATTCTTCATCAATAATACATACAGGAATACAAATATTATCTATAGGAATATATTTTTCAATATTATCAATTTTTGTATCAATAATAAAAAGATTACTTGGTTGAATACAATTTATTGGAAGCTTAAATGTTGGTGTTTTTTCAAAAGCTCTATAAAAGCTTCTTGATTCATTATAAAAGGTATCAATATTTAAATTATATTCTCTGAATTTATTTATAGCCTTTTCAACATAAAATAAATTATTTGATATTATTTTAGCTTCATTTTTATTTATATCAAATTCATAATAATATCTTTCATTATTATTTATTATTGTTATACAATTACCTAATAATCTATTTTTTTCTGAATAAATTATATCTTTTCTATCAATAAATATTTTCATAAGCTTTACCTCGTTTTTATTATAATAAAAAATAAAAAAATAGCAATTATTTTTGTAATAGAAGTATAATTATGATAAAATGTTCTTAATATTATTTGGAGGCATTTTTATGGATGAGATATTAAGAGAAAAAATACTTAAAAATTTAGAAAAAAATTCAAGAATAGATTTACATGATTTAGCTATAATGCTAGATTGTAGTGAAGTAGAATTAGCTAATGAAGTTGGCAAAATGGAAAAGGAAGGAATTATTTGTGGATACCACACACTAATTAATTGGGATAATACAAAAAAAGAAATAGTTACAGCGTTAATTGAGGTTAAGGTAACTCCTCAGAGAGGCTTAGGATTTGATATGCTAGCAGAAAGAATTTCTAAATTTAATGAAGTAACTAGTGTTTATTTAATGAGTGGTGGTTTTGATTTTATGGTTCTAATTGAAGGGAAATCAATGAAGGAGGTTTCTCGATTTGTCTTTGAAAAGCTTGCGACATTAGAATCAGTATTATCAACTTCTACCCACTTTGTTTTAAAGAAATATAAGGATCATGGAGTCGAGCTTTTTGAACATAAAAAGGATGAAAGAATGTTGGTGAGTGCCTAATGCGTGATTTTCTTTCAAATGTAGTAAAAGAAATAAAGCCTTCTGGAATTAGAAAATTTTTTGATATTGCTAAAACTATTGATGGTGCTATATCACTTGGTGTTGGTGAGCCTGATTTTGATACTCCATGGCATATTAGAGAAGAAGGAATATATACTCTCGAACAAGGAAAAACTATCTATACATCTAATCAAGGATTAAAGGAATTGAGAATAGAAATATCTAATTATTTAGAAAGAAGATATAATCTAAAATATAACTATGATAGTGATATTTTAGTTACTGTTGGTGGCAGTGAGGCAATAGATGTTGCCTTAAGAGCTATGATTAATCCTTTAGATGAAGTAATTATTACTACTCCATGTTATGTATCTTATGAACCTTGTTGCTTACTTGCAGGAGCGAAAGTAAAAACAATTCCTTTAAAAAATGAAAATGAATTTAGATTGACACCAGAGGAGCTTGAAGCAGCTATTAGTGATAAGACTAAAATATTAATAATAAATTATCCAAATAACCCTACAGGAGCTATAATGGATTATTCTGATTTAGAGGCTATTAGTGAAGTAATTATTAAGCATGATTTATTTGTTATATCTGATGAAATATATTCTGAATTATCATATTATAATAATCATGTATCAATTGCGAATATTCCCAATATGAAGGAAAGATGTATTGTCATAAATGGATTTTCAAAGAGCTATTCTATGACTGGTTGGAGATTAGGATATGCTTGTGGACCTAAAGAAATTATTGCCCAAATGACAAAAATTCATCAATTTGCAATAATGTGTGCCCCAACAAATAGTCAATATGCTGCAATTGAAGCTCTAAAAAATGGGGATAATGATGTAAAAGAAATGAAGGATGCCTATAATGAAAGAAGAAGATATGTTATATATCGATTAGAAGAAATGGGACTTCCTTGTTTTACTCCAAAGGGAGCATTTTATGTTTTTCCTGATATTAGAAAATTTAGACTTTCAAGTGAAGAATTTGCATTGAAATTGTTAAATGAAGAAAAGGTAGTAGTAGTACCAGGAAGTGCCTTTGGTGAAAGTGGAGAGGGCTTTATAAGAATATCTTATGCTTATTCAATTGATGATTTAAAAAAAGCCTTAGAAAGAGTTGAAAGGTTTATTCATAGCTTATAAAATATGCATTTTTATGCATATTTTTTTAAGTAAGCATTTTATAAATTGAAAATAATAACCTATTATGTTAGAATAATTAAGTGTTTGTTAGAAAGGAATTTATTATGGAAAAGTATGAAATAAATAAATTTGTAGAAGAATATAAAATAAAGCTAAATGATTTATTTCAAGCCTTTAATATTGAAACAAAAGCTCCTGAATTAAAGGAATTAGAAGCTAAAATAGAGGATTCAAATTTTTGGAATGATCCAAATAATGCTCAAACTATTATAGCTAAGGCTAATGCTATTAAAGAGGTTGTTAATAAATATAATAAAGCTAAAAATATTTATGATGATATTTTGTCCTTAATAGATATGTTAAATGAGGATCCTGAGGCACAAGTCTTAATGGAATCTGAAATGGAAGAATTTAAAGAATATATGGCCAAGCTTGAAGAGGATGCCTTATTGAGTGGAAAATATGATTTTAATGATTGTATTTTAGAACTTCATCCAGGTGCTGGTGGTACAGAATCTATGGATTGGGCTTTAATGCTATATCGTATGTATACTAGATTTTGTCAAAAAAAAGGCTTTAAGGTTCAGCTACTTGACTATCAAGCAGGAGATGAGGCTGGTATCAAGAGTGTTACAATGTCAATAAGTGGTGCTTATGCATATGGATTATTAAAATCAGAAAGAGGAGTTCACCGTTTAGTACGTATTTCTCCATTCGATTCAAATGCGAGACGCCATACTTCATTTTGTAGCTGCGATATTGCCCCTCAAATTGAAGAAGCAGATGATGTTGTAATTAATGATGAGGATGTTAAAATTGATACCTATTGTTCATCTGGTCCTGGTGGACAAGGAGTTAATACAACCTATTCTGCTGTACGTGTAACTCATAAGCCTACAGGAATAGTTGTTACATGTCAAAATGAAAGAAGTCAAATAAAGAATAAGGATATTTGTTTTAAAATATTAAAATCAAAGCTTATAGAGCTTGAAATAAAAAAACAAGAAGAAGAAATTAGAGCTCTTAAGGGAGAGCAAATGGGTATTAATTTTGGAAGTCAAATTAGATCTTATGTATTTTGTCCTTATACATTAGTAAAAGATCATAGAACAAATTATGAAATGGGAAATATTGATGCAGTAATGGATGGAGATATTGAAGGATTTATGCAGGCATATTTAAAATTTATGGCAGGTAAGGGTAATGAATAAAAAATTTTTATTAAAAAAATTAAAACAATATAGTTTAATCACCTTTGGTGTTGCATTGATGAGTATTGGTTTTTATTTTTTCTTAGACCCAGTAAATTTATGTATTGGTGGTGTAATGGGTTTAGCTACAATTTTAAGACCATTCTATAGTAGATTAGGTGATTGGTTTACAACTAGTATCTTTATGTATATTATAGATATTATTTGCTTAATAGTAGGTGCTATTTGTCTTGGAAAGGATTTCTTTGTAAAGACAGTATATGCCACTCTATTATCTCCTACAATAATATTATTACTAGAAAATACTTGTGATCAATATTTCTTTTTACAAAACATTTCTGATTTTAGCATTGTAGATGGTGTAATTTCAGTAGGTACTTCTACATATATAGTTTGTCTTGCAGTATCAATAATATGTGTAGGCTTTGGTATCGGTATTGCTATTAAAAATAATGGTTCTACAGGGGGGATTGATGTTGTTCAGCAAATATTATCAAAATATTGTCATGTTCCATATTCAATTTCAATGTATTTAACTGATTGGGTAATTGTATTTATTGCTGGATTTAATGTTTTCCATAGTCTTCCAGGCTTTGGTTATAACTTAGAATTAGTATTATTTGGTTCTTTAGGAGTGATTGGTAATGGTTATTTAATAGATAGAGTATTATTAAACGCAAAAGCTAGAAGAACAGTTTATATCATTACATCAAAACCTGAAGAAATGAAGGAATTAATTTACAAAACTGCAAATCGTGGTGCGACATTTGTAAACGTTACAGGTGCATATTCAAAAGAAGCCTATACAATGTTAATATGTACTATGGATAAGAATGAAGCATATAAGGTTACACCATTAATTGAAACAATAGATAATAAAGCCTTCAGCTTTGTTACAAGCTGCAAGGAGGTTAAGGGGGAATATAATTGATAATTGATTCTCTTGATAGAATAGAAAATTCATCTAATTATAAAGTCATTATAGATAATGAAAAATATATTTTAGATGAATCGGTTATTTTAAAATATCGATTATTTCCTAATACAACTATTGATGATTCAATTATAGAGTCATTAATAAAATATAATGATTATATTAATTATTATAATAAAGCTTTAAATTATACTGTGAAATATGCTAAACCAAGTAAGGCTATTAATGATTATTTAGTATCAAAATCTTGTCCAAATAATTACATTCCATTAATAATTAAGGAATTACAGGATAAAAAAATACTTAATGATGATATTTTATGTAGAAACTATATAAGCTATTTAATAACAAATTCTAATGGTAGATTAATGATATCAAAAAAGCTTTATGAAAAAGGCTTTACAAAGGAAATAATTAATAATTCAATGGAAGCAATTGATAATAATTTATATAATGAAGCATTACTAAAATGCTACAATAAGAATAAAAATAAATATAATAAATATGGTTCTTATCTTGCAAAACAAAAACTAAAAAATTATTTATTATCTCGAGGTTATACGATTAATGATATCTCAATAATTGAATTTGAATAAAATATTTTTCGTAGTATAATAATGTTATGAAATTATTATTAACAACTAAAGAGGTATAATAATGAAAAATACTCAAAAAGAAAATGATTTTTTTACAAAAGAGATTATGGCAGAGGCTTTATTAAGATTATTAAATAAGAAACCATATGACGATATCAAAGTTGTAGAAATTGCAGATACTGCGGGAGTATCAAGGAGTTCTTTTTATAGATATTTTAATAAAAGCACAAAAAAGGATTTGATTTTAGAATATATTATTTATTTATGGAACATATATATTATAAATAAGGATAATAATTCATCATTAGATAAAGCATTTTTAATGTTGCTTGAATTTATATATAATTATAAAGATGTTTTTATAATATTAAATAAATCTGGATTGAATGATATTATATTTAAATTAATATACCATATGGAAAAAGATCTAAACGATTTAGAAGAAGTAGTAAAGGCCTTTATTGCAGGAAGCATTTATGGGTTAGTAAACTATTGGATTTCAAATGATTTTAAAACCAGTCCGGAAGAAATTGTTAATATATTTATTAATTTAAAGAGGGATTAAATATGAGTAAAACAAAGGAAGTAAGAAGATTATCTAAATGGGCTAATAAAAATTATCCAGAATTTCAATATGAATATGCACTTAAGCTTTTAAATGGAGATGGTACAAAGGTAAATAAAGCTTTAGGAACATATTTTATGACAGCAAGTGCATGTAATGGATATCCAAAGGCTATAGAATATTTAAATAAAAATAATTCACCTTCAAACTAATTGAAGGTATTTTTATTATAGTTTTATATCATAAATTGACATTATTTATTGATATTATAATAAATATATGATAATATATCAAATGTTGATTAAAATTTAAGGGAGATAAATATAATGAAATACATAAAAAAATATTTAAGTCTATTATTTCTTATCATATTAGGGATATTTTTTGTTTCATCTATTTTAGATGTAACTGAAAAAAATTATGATACTAATTTTAATACTGAATTAATTGATAAGCATATTAACTCATTAGAGGAATTAGGACCTCATTCAATAGTACAAAAGGATTCTAATGAAAAGGCTGTCAATTATATAACTAGTGTGTTAGATAGCTATAGCTTAGTAAACGAGGATACAATTGCAAAACCTGCATATCAGGTTCAAAATTTTTTGACACCAGCAAATTCTTATCAAAGAGTTTATAGAAAAAATGTTATAGCACATATTCCTGCTAATAGCGAAAGAACTGATAATGTAATAATGTTTATGGCACATCTAGATTCAATTTCTACAGGATCTGGTGCCTCAGATGATTCTATTGCTTGTGCTACTATGCTTGAAGCTATTAGATATTATTTAGATAAAATGAATAGTGGTTATTTACTAAATAATGATTTAGTATTTGTCTTTACAAATGGTGAAGAGCATGGACTTTTAGGTGCTACTCAATTTATGAATAAATTCAATAAATTTAATAATTTAATTGAAAGAATAAAATTTGGAGTTAATTTAGAATCAAGAGGTACTAGTGGTACTTTAATAATGTTTGAAACTTCAAAAAATAATTATAATACTATAAAATTATTTAGTGAAGTTAATCAAAACATTTTTACGTCAAGTGTTGCTACATTCGTTTATGATATGATGCCTAATGGGACTGATTATTCTACATTTAAGGATTATTATCAAGGATTGAATTTTGCAAATATTTTAGGTGGAGAGGATTATCATACTCAAAACGATTCTATAGAAAATATCTCTAATGTATATAAAACACAAGAGGCAGTATTACTAGATAGATTAATAGAACATCTTTCAAATTATAATTTAGAATCATTGTATGATTCGAATGAAAGTGCTATTTTCTTTTCTTATTTAAATATAACTACAGTAGTATATGATAATGTATTTAATATAATATTAGCAATTATGTTATTAATACTATTAATCACAAATATAGTATTGTCTATAGTACTTAATAAAGAAAAAAATCTTATTAAGACATTAAAAGCAATATTAGTAACTATTACAGGATTAGTGTTTTCAATGCTAATAACATTAATATGTTATTATTTATTCCAATTACTTGCAGCATTGTTTAATACTATAGATATTCATATGGTTGGAAGTATTACCTATTCAAATGTTCCAATAGTGATAGGAATTGGATTTTTAGTTTTATCAATTTCTTCAATAGTAAGTTATCTTGGTATAAAATTATTTAAAATAGAAGCACGTGATTTAATCCGTACTCAAGCCTATACACATGCATTATTAGGAATAATATTATCATTTGTTCTTAAGGAAGCAAGCTATTTATTTAGTTTAAGTGGTATATTATTATTGATAAATGAAGTATTAATTACTATTTTTAAGAAAAATAATTTAGATAATTATCATTTTGAATTATTAGTTATTGGTTTATATTTTCCAATAATTATTCCAATAATATTCCTTGCAACCTCTGCATTAGGTCTTACAATGTCATATGTTTATGCATTAGTATTTGCAGTTGCAATATTTGATTTAGGTATATATATTAGTCAATATTTAAATAATTTATCATTAATTAGATTTTTTAAAAAGAATAAAAAAGAATATATTTATTCTCTTGAAGGAGGATGTTATATTCTTGTATCAGCATTAATAATTTTTTTAATAGTAAGTATTATTAGGCCAAATGCGAATGTTAATTTATTAGGCAAGCAAGGTAATTCTATGCTATCTTATGATGATGCATTAATATATGTTATAAATGAAGATGAATTCGAATATCGTGCATACGATTTAAATGCTTATCCATATTTAAAAAAGTATTTGCCTTCTATGGAATATAAGGATGGATATTATTATTCAAAAGCAAATGATTTTGGAATAAATAAGCCTATTAAATCAGAAATAAGTAACAATATATTAACTATAAATAAATATGAAACTTCTTATGTAATGCTTACATTTAAAAATGTAGATGACAATACCAATATTACGGTTAATAGTGATGGTATAAGTACAAATTATGAAATTAAAGATGGTTTCACATTGACATTACTAAATGATTCTATTATTTTATGTAACTTTGGTGGATGTGATGTAGAATATAGAGAATATTTTATTGATTATAATGAATTGATACCCGATGGTTATGATATTAATGAAAAACTACATTTTAATTTATGGTTAATTAGTAAATATAAATTTTAATAATGAAGTGTACTGAAATTCAGTGCACTTTTTTAAATAATAAATAAAAAAATGAAAATATGTGATACAATTAAGATATAGAATAAATTTATTCTTATAATTTTTATCATAATTTTAAGGAGTTATAAATAATATGAAATCTAAGGTTTATTTTACGAAAGAAATTACATCTGATGCTGTAATTAAGCTTTATAAAATTTTAAATTTTGAATTAGATGGTAATATCTGTATAAAGGTACATTCCGGTGAACCAGGTAACCAAAATTTTATAAGACCTGATTTTTGGAAGCCAATTATTAATCAGGTAAAAGGTACAGTAGTAGAATGTAATACTGCCTATGAAGGTAAAAGAAATACAACAAAAGCTCATCTTGAAACACTAAAGATGCATGGTTGGGATCAATTTAGAATTGATTTATTGGATAAGGAAGGTCCAGATTTAGTATTAGATATTCCAAATGGAAAGCAAATAAAAACCAATTATGTTGGTAAAGACTTAGCTAATTATGATTCTATGCTAGTATTATCTCATTTTAAAGGACATCCAATGGGGGGATATGGTGGAGCATTGAAACAACTTTCAATAGGACTTGCATCAAGCTTTGGTAAAGCTTATATACATGGAGCTGGAGAACCAGATAAAATATGGTCACAAGAACAAAATAAATTTTTAGAAGCAATGGCAGATGCAGCTAAATCAATCATTGATTATTTTAATGGAAAAATAGTATATATTAATGTAATGAAAAATATGAGTGTTGATTGTGATTGTTGTAGTGTTGCAGAAGACCCATGCATTAAAGATATTGGAATGTTAATTTCTTTAGATCCTGTTGCGATAGATCAAGCTTGCATAGATTTAGTATATAATTCTAACGATGAAAAGAAATCACATTTAATTGAAAGAATTGAATCTAGAAATGGACTTCATACAATTGAAATTGCAGAAGAATTAGGCTGTGGATTTAGAACCTATGAATTAATAAATATTGATAACATTTGATGAGGTTGATTCTCATACTAGCGTTTGTTATAATTTATAAATATTAAAATCTTTGGTTATATTTTCTCTTAATTATTCATAAGATTAATTGAATATGAGAGTGAGGATATTATATGAATGATTCAATGCTAATGATTTCAAATCGAATGAAGAATGAATTTTATGTGGGAGTGGTGGGGTCAAATAGATCAGGTAAGTCCACTTTCTTGCAATCATTTTTTAGATTAATGGTATTACCTAATATTAATGATGAATTTCTAAAACAAAAAATAATTGATGAATTACCACAAACATCTGCTGGTAAACAAATAATGACAGTTGAACCAAAATTTATTCCTTCAACTAATTTAGAAATAAATATTTCGGATACAATTATGAATCTAAGATTTGTAGATTGTGTAGGAGAGATAATTCCATCTAGTGAAGGATATGGTACTGATAAAGAACCTAGATTAGTTAAAACACCTTGGTTTGATGAGCCTATTCCATTTAAAGAGGCAGCATCCATTGGAACTGAAAAAGTAATCTGTAATCATTCAAATTTAGGTATTTATGTTACTAGTGATGGATCTTTTGGTGAATTTAGTAGAACTGAATATGAAGAAATTGAAGATTATTTATTGCCTAAAATAAAAGAATTAAATAAACCATTTGTTATTGTATTAAATACAAAAAATAAAGCAGATTCCAAAGCTTTAGCATTAGCTAAAAAGTTAGAAGAAAAATGGAATGTAGCTTGTGTAACACTATCTGCAGTAAATATGACTGTAGATGATTGTAATTTAGTTTTAAAAAAAGCATTAGATGAATTTCCAATAGAAACATTAAATTTTTCATTACCAGATTATTTAGATTCTTTGGATGATGATTATCCATTAAAAGAAAGTATTAATAGTCTTATTAAAGATTCTGAGATTAAATATAATAAGATAAAAGATGTAAATAAATTATGTGATGCATTAAGAGAAAGCGAAATATTTTCAAATGTAACATTATCATTATTAGAACCATCAAAAGGAGAAGCAGATATAATTCTTGATTTAGGTGAAGATAAATATCAAGAAATATTAAAGGATTTGATCGGGGATAAAATGAACTCTAAAAAAGAGTTTATAGAATACTTATCAATATCAAAAAAAGCTAATGAAGTATATAATCAAGTAAAGACTGCAATAAATGATTCAAAAGAAACTGGATATGGAATATCTATTCCAAGTATGAACCAAATGAAGCTACTTGATCCATCTATTGAAAAGAAAAATGGTATGTATGGAATAAAATTATCTGCACAAGCTCAATGCATTCATATGATTTCAGTAGATGTATTAGCTTCATTTACCCCTATTATTGGAAGTTATGAACAAGCTAAAATGCTATTAGATTCAATAGAAAATAATCCTGAAAAGCTTTGGAATATGGAATTTTTTGGTAAATCTTTATCTGATATAGTAAATGATTCAATGAAATCAAAAATAAAATCAATTCCTGAAAATTCAAAGGAAAAAGTTAAGAATGTTTTAGATAAAATAATGAATACTGAAAGAAATAATTTAATTGCTATAATTTTATAAAAATAAGGACTATGAAGCTAACTATTACAGTTAGTATCTTCATAGTCCTTTATTGTTTATATGCATTTAGAAGAGTAGATACATAAATCATAAGAGCCATATCTTCCTCTTGCCATATTCTTTCAATTTTGTTTTCATATAATGCTAAATATCCATAGATATTACCATCAACATCTTTTATTGCACATAATAACATTGATAAAATATTATTTTTAATAAAAAAATCATATAATTCTTTAGAATCTTTATATGTATTATAAAAGTTTATATTAGAATATAATCCATATTCATCAAATAATTTATAAATGTCATGAGAATAAACTGGCATATTTTTTATTGATGAATATAATATCTCATCATTTATTGTTATTACAAAATTTGTTGATAAATAGTTTGTGATAAATGACGATAATTGAGCTAATCTTTCAGAAAATGGAAGAGGAGCAGTAATTAGCTTGTAAATCTTAGTATATACATGATACATTGGTATTCTAATAGTTTTAGAAATATCAATATCTTTATGCTTTTCATGTACATAAACAATAAAACAATTTCTTCCCTTCATTTTTCCTCTATATAATGCTTTATCTACTTTTTCAAATAAATCATCAAAATTTGAAGAATCTTTTGGAAATGTTGCAGAACCTATAGTAGCAGTAATCATCGGACTTATAGTATCTAAGTATAATGTTCTTCTAATAACACTATTATCTCCATACATACCCTTGATAAATTTATAAGTATCGTCATATGTTCCTTCTCCAAGATAAACAACAATAAATTCATCGCCACCATATCGACCTACGATACCCTTTTCACCAACATATTCAATTAGTTTTTCAGAAACCTCAGCTAATACTTTATCACCATTATTATGTCCATAATTATCATTAATAAGCTTAAAATTATCTAAATCTAACATTATAAGTGAAAAAGTAATTTTATTTTCTATTAAATGATTAATATAATTAAAAATATGTTTTCTTTGAATGGTTTTAGTTAATGAATCTAGTATTTCATCATAGACATTTGTTATACACATATTTTTAAAAAAAGGAATTTTACATAAAGTTTCTTTGTTATACATATAATCACCTCTAAATGAAAAAAAGTCAGTATAACCCCAAATACTGACATATTTGCAACTGGCTGCCATTTTACAGGCCC
>JBGVLG010000001.1:0-2130 GCA_045124155.1 Anaeroplasma sp. | reverse complement strand
AAAATATACGCAAATAAGAGGAATTTCAGAATTTGTATTCCCATTTTACCACGCTATATTCTATGATAACAAAACACTTGAACATTCAGAAAGAAATTTAATTGAAATAGATTTTGAGTTAGAAAAAGAATATATAGATTATGGTCTAGATTATTTTAGCACATTTGATAGTCAAGATATAGAATTCTTTTTAAAAGAAAATAAATTAAATTATTTAACAATTGATGATATTATGTATGCATTAGTTGAATTAATAATGGAATTAAGATTGGTTACAGAGGAGGATTAATTTCCTCCTTCTATTTTATATAGGGAGATGATATTATGAAAACAATGGTATGTTATGTTGATGGAAGTTGGAAACCTAGTTATCCTAACAGAGTAGGTGGTGCAGCAATTATAGTTAACGATAATGATACAACTGAGGAATTGATGTTTTATAGAGATAATAAAGAATTAGCTAAAATAAGAAATGTTGCAGGTGAATTGATAAGTGCTATGGAAATTGTTAAGATTGCAGTCGATAGAGGTTGTGACAAGATACAGATTTTCTATGATTATGAAGGAATAGAAAAATGGTATGATTCTTCGTGGAAATGTAAAAATCAATACACAAAAGCGTATAAAGAATATATGCACAATATGAATAAATATATAGATATAGAATTTGTTAAAGTAAAAGGACATAGTAATGATTATTTTAATGAATTAGCTGATTATTTTGCAAAGAAATCATTAGAATTGTAACAAATGATTAAGATATTTCATATTATAAAGTAGGAGGTGGATATAATGTATTCAGAAGAAGAAATACAAAATTTTGTCGAAAATCAAAATTATATTTATTTAAAAACAGAATTTAGAGAAAAAGAAAGATGGATTTTAGTGAAATGTGAATGCAACCATGAAGAGTATTGGGTTAGATGGGGGAATTTTAAAAAAGGAAGAAGATGTAAACAATGTCATTATGAAAAGAATAGAGAAAAAAAAGAAAAAAGAAATGTGGAAGTAAAAAAATATGTAAATTCTCGAGGTTATGAATTATTAGAAATTTTATATATAAATGATTCTAAGTATGTAAGAATAAAATGTAAAAAAGGTCACGAATGGGTAGTAAGATATGATACATTTAAAAGAAGAGAACAAGAATGTAGAGCGTGTAAAGAGGAAGAAGAAATAATAAAAAGCGAATTTAAAGTAAAAGAATATGTTGAAAAATACGGATATGAATTGTTAGAATCTCATAATGAAATAGATGAAAGAACTAATAAGTCAAGGAAATTTATATTATTAAAATGCCCAAATAAGCATGAATGGAAAACGAGATTTGATAGTTTTAAGGATGGATGTAGATGCCCATATTGTGGAGTATCAAAAGGAGAAAGGGTAATAATGAATTGGCTAGATAAAAATAATATTAAATATATTTACAACGAGTCTTATTTTAAAGATTTATTATCGCCTTCAAACAATCCTTTAAAGCCTGATTTTATATTACCTGATTATAAAATATGGATTGAATATGACGGAGAATTTCATTACGATAAATATTATGATAGTCAAAATTTTGAAATGCTACAAATACACGACGAGATTAAGAATCAATATGCAATCAAAAATAATTGGAAACTAATTAGGGTGCCTTATTGGGATTTTGATAAAATCGAAGAAATATTAGATAAGGAGATATTTTAAATGGATGCCAAAGAATTAAAAAATAAAATAAATAAAAATATGGTGCTTCAATTAATGGAATATTTCGGTATCCTTCCTTTAAAAGAAAATGAAGAATATATAATTTTCCCAAGCTGTTGTCATAATTCAGATTCTCCCAAATTATATTATTATCCTTCTACTAATTCTTGGTATTGTTGGTCACAATGTGGAGGAAATGTAGATATCATATCCATCGTTCAAGAACAAGAAGGATTATCATTTCAAGATGCAATTGATTGGATAGAAAACTTTTTTCAATTAAATAAAAAGAGTTTTGGTAGACCTACAAGAATAGAACATAAACCACGTGAAATAAAACAAAAAGAAATAGATGTGAATGAAAAGTTACCTATGTATCAAGATAGTATATTAAATACTTTTGTATCTGCAATACCATTAGAATGGATTAAAGAA